>DPSD01000749.1 GCA_003538495.1 Accumulibacter sp. | reverse complement strand
GCCGGTCTCGGCAGCAAGATGGGTCTCGACGCGACCAACAAGTGGCCCGGTGAAACGAGCCGCGAGTGGGGTACGCCGATTGTCATGGACGCCGCCGTAAAGCAGCGCGTCGATGCCCTGTGGAACGACCTGGGCCTGTGAGGGGCGCGCTGGCGCGCAACGGAACGGCTGGCACGGCGAGTAACCGGGTGGTCGTCGCCGGCCTCTCGATGGTGGGCGCCAGCTGCCGATTGACGAATGAATTGACCATTGACGTGGAGCGAATCGCGGCCAAGCCGCTGCGCGACAGGAGAATGAAATGAATGGCGAGTTGATCCCGGCGGGCTCCGACCTCGATGGCGCCCGCGCCTGGTGTCATGTGATCTACGGGCTGCACGCACTGGCGGTGGTGATCGGGGTGACCGGCGCGGCGACGGTGGCCGGGGCCTTTGTCTTTGGCGTGCCATCGCTGATCGCCGTGGTGCTCAACTACATCAAGCGCAGCGAGGTCCAGGGAAGCTGGCTCGAAAGCCACTATCGCTGGCAGATCCGGACCTTCTGGTTCACCGTGCTGTGGCTGCTGGTCTACGGCCTGCTGATCATCACCATCATTGGCATCCCGATTGCCTGGCTGCTGATCGTGATCCTTGGCCTGTGGGTCGGCTATCGCGTCATCCGCGGCTGGCTTGCTCTGTCCGGACGCCGGGCGATCGACATCCCTTGACAGACCCCAATGGCCACGGCTGGTGACATTGGCGAGGTGCCGTGCAAGGATCTCGTTCCGTCTCAGACAAGGGAAATGGCGGCACGCGAAGGTGGCAGAGCGGTGACGCGGTATTTCGCGCGGCGGTGTGCGCAGAGCGCCATGCTATGGCGACGGGACGGGCCTTGCGGGGTTGGCGTTGGCCAGCACCGTGACCGAACGGTCAGGTGCGAACCAGTAAGACGACGAGCAAGGAATTCAGGTGTCGCCGATGCGGGAACTGGCAGGCTGGACGCCGTGCGCCGGTCAGATTCCCAGAGGCAGATTCCCGACGGCGAAGCCCATCGCCATTAGCTCGCGCTGGAAGTGGCTCGACGCAAGCGGGAAGGCTTGTGCCACCAGCATGTACTGGTGCGTCTCGCTTTCAAAGCGGGCCGAAACGTCGGCTTCGGGGGCATCTTTGGGATAGACGAAGAGCGCTTCGTAGCTCGCGGAAAAATCGGCCAGAGGTTCATCGGGCGAGTTGTGCGGCGCGGCGCGGCCCGCCATCTGAATAGTGACCATCCCTCGTATCTGACCATCGGGCCTGGCTGGCAGCGCCAAACCAAGGTTTATCGTCGGGGTCATTTCAAAACCGATTTCGCTTTGGATGACGTTGGGCAGCTTGTTCTCTGCTCTAAAAGACAGCACGCGAAAACTCATCAGGCGCGGGCGAAGGTTGGGCGCGTCCATCAATGCGTCACCACATTCATGGTGCCGAGCGGAACACGGTAGGGAATGGTGTGCACTGGCAGCATGTCCGGCGCAACTTCATGGCGAGTCGTCAGTTCGATCCGAATAACCGGCACGTCCATCGTTCGGTGTTTGGCCACTCTGCGCGCTGGAAACTCCGCCGTCATACCTTTCAGCGCAACATGCTCCCAGAAGGCATCCTCGCTGTGTCTGACCAGACGAAGCAGGTTATTCATCGCCTCGGAATGCGCTACATCGTCGGCTTCATACTTGCTGAACGCTTTTGGGCCGCCACCGAAAAGGCGTGATGCCTGCTCCTGCGTGATGCCAAACGTCTCGCGTAATGCGCGAATCTCGGCCCCCGTCAGCAGGCCATCAACAGACTTGCGGAAGGCCAGCACAGCGCGTTTGTTGGCGCGTCCGTCGGCGTCACCCGTGATTTCCGATCCGCAAGCATCGCATTCAGCGTAGCGAAGCGTCACCGTGCCTTGCTTGCCGCGATACTCCGTCTGCATGCTTTCCGTGCGCGGCGTAAGGTGCCCCTCGCCACATAGCGGGCACAGCGTCCTGTCGTCCATGCTCGTCCCCGTTCTCAATGCGATGTATGGCAGGACACGATCAGCACCAACCGGCCTGTCCTGCTCTCCGCAAACTTCAAAAAATACACCATGCGATACGACTTGCCGGCGTGTTCGACGTACTCGTCGCGGGTTAGCGCGTAAGCATCGCAGGCGGCGCAGCAGCCTTTGCCATTGTCGCACCACTCTGAATCACGATAGTCACGTTCCGTCAGTTGACGAATCATGCCGCCCACGTCGGCGGGAGCCATTGTCAGATTCGCCACATCCCGCCGTGCTTTAGCGGTCCAGAGATTCACGGCGTCCGGCAACTCCGTCAGTACCTTGACTCTTGCCAAGTCATACAGCGGGCCGCCGGCAATCTTGCGGGTCTCGCCATCGGCCGGCGGTACGCCATCGTAGGCCGACAAGTTCGTGAATATTACCACCGTGGTAAGTTCCGGGTTAGTCTGTTAACGTCTGGGCAAGTTCAGAGTTGAGACGAAATCAAGTATTGACCACCCCAAACACCAGAGCCAGTCCCGCATTGCTACCCACCGCCAGCACCTTGGCGCGGTTGTCCGGTTCAGCCAAATCCAGTCGCTTGATTTCGTTGCCGTCCAATCGAATCAACGCGATGCGGCCGAACTGCATCGCGTGCTTGGCGGCGAACTCCGCTAGACCTTTGGCCTTGGCGTAGCTATCGGCCAGAGCAGGCGAGTGAGGTTCGAGAATGTCCACCACCAGCCCACCACCTTCCCTGCGCACGAAAAGAAAATCCGGGTACATCGGCCGCACTTCGCCGCCCAGTTCGTAGGGCAGCGCCAGCGCCCACGGCTTGCGCTCGATATTGCGCAGCCAGCCGATGACATCTTCACGCGCCACTTCCGCCTGGACGACAGCGTGTTCCCAATTGTTCAACGGTGCGACGAAATGCCCCGTGGCGTCGATATACAGGTGATGCGCATAGGCGCGATAGGCCGGGTCGTTGCGATCCACAGCCAGCATGATTTCTGTCGGTGGCAGAAAGGCCAAAGCCTCGGGGTCTTTCGCCACTTCCTGCACCTTGTTGTATTCCTCCTGCTCCGCCGTCGTCAGCTTCTTGATGCCGGCCTTGTTGGCCTTCAGCAGCGCATGAATGCGGTCGCCGCAAGCCTTCTCCAGAATCTTCCACGCCTTTTCGTCTTGCAGAACCAGAAATAGTGTCAGCCGCGAACGGCTCGGCATATCGTCCGCCACGTCGGCGTCGTAGTGCGTCTGCCAGAAATCAAGGTGCAGACCCTCGCCGAGTCGCTGACCAGCACGGTTGAACAGGTCCTCGATGTTCTTGTCGTCCAGCGGCACCGTGATGGTCTGGCCGTGGATCTCCTTCCACGTTCCCTGCTCCACCGCCACAGCGTTGAGTGTGATTTCGCCGGACGCCTTCAACTTCGCGTCGAAACCCGCGTCGTCCTGCTTCAGCCGTTCGATTTCGGAATTCAGAGTGTCGATGACGAGTTTTTTCGCGCCATCCCACGCCGACATATCCACCTGGTGCATTGTCGTCAGCAGGCGTGACAGCCGCATCAACCGGCGCGTGTTCGATACCTTGCGCACGCGCTCGACGCGATAGCACGGCAGATCGGTCAGCGCCTCGAACGCTTCGTCCATGTCCTTGTCGCGCTTGAAGGTCACCAGTTTCGCACCGTCCTCAACATCGGTCGGCGGCAGTTCCATCGGGTCGCCCTGCTTCAAGTGATTGACGACGCGCGTCAGCCCTTCCTTGTCGTAGTGCGGCAAGTAGAGCGAAACCGAGTTGAGACTTTCGCTGCCCTCGATGCGGCGCGCCAGGGGCGTGCGCACCATACGGCCGATAAGCTGGGCAATCAGCGTATCGTCCTGCGCCCGGCGGAAGGACATCATCACTTCGGCACGCGGGCAGTCCCAGCCAGTGGTCAGCGCCATCTTGAACAGCACGAAGCGGATGCCGGTTTCCTCCTGAATCCGCGACGGGTCCATCTTGGGAATCAATACGCCATGCGCGGTAATCGGCGCGTCGTGCTCGAAGCAATGCGCAATTTCGCCCGGATGCAGCGGGCCGGTCTCCTCCTCGACGGTGGCAATCACCTTGTCGAGGTCGGTCTTCGATAAGCCCTCGCTGCTGCCGTCCTCCACCTGGATGATGAGCGCCGGCAAGACCGATGATAGGCTATGCGCTTGCGTATAGGTCCGCCATTCCTCGCACATCACTCGCCACTGCTGCACGGCAGCCTTGAGCATCGTCCAGTCAGTCGGAAAATCGTCGTTGGGGTAGAAGACCATGATGCGGTCTTTCAGCAGACCGGAAGCACGCACGTCGAGCGGGTTCACCTCGCACCTGCGCGGCGTGCGGTTGGCTTGCGCGTCGACCAATTGCTGAAAGCGTTGCGGCGTCGCCGATACACCCAGAATCAGGTCAATCGGTGGAATCTCGCCGTCGGACCCCTTGACGAATTTCTGCATCACGGTCAGTCGGTTGGTTTCGTCGTTGCGGCTGACCTTGGTGCCCCGGTGCGCCTCGTCGATGATGAGATAGAAGCGGTCCCCCTTGGTCTTGGCGGTGTTGGTGATGGTGTCCCAAATCGTGTAGGTGCGCTTGTCGCTCCGGCCCGAAGTCAGCAGCTTGTCCTTGCCCAGCTTCTGCGTGTTGATGAAATACAGCTTGCCGCCGGTAAAGGTCTCGCGGTCGAAATCAGCATCAACAATCACCAGATCGCTATTGCCCAATTTGGTCGATGCCGAGGCAATGCGCTTCTTCGATTGCTCGTTCAATACGGGTTGGTCCGACAGCCACAAAAACACCGCGTCCGGCTCGGCATCAAACCTGTCGGAGCCCGTCAGGATTTCTTCGATGAGTGCCGCCGTGATGACGGTTTTTCCCGAGCCGGTCGGCGCGGCAAGAATCACCGCTTGCTGGTCGCCACCTTCAGCGACTTCCCGCTTGGCCGGGTTCAACTTCTTGATGAGTTGTTCGACCGCGTCTTCCTGAAAATCCTTGAGGGCCAGTTTCATGACGCGGGGTTCTCCGGCAGGTTGATACGAAAGTTTTCCAGATAGTCCTTGTAAAGCTGCACCACGCGCAGTGCGGGCCATTCGTGGCGCAGCTTGTAGAGCGTGTCCTGCGAGTTGGTGACGACAAAGACATGCGTAATGTCCGTTCGCCCATCAACGTGGCGCACGAAATCCTTGAAGCGCGTTTCCTGCATCAGTACGGCAAACGGGCAGTTCGCCGGCACCAGCCACGGCGCGTGCGGGTCAGGCGCCGCCGGGCGCCGGCCACGTGCGCCGGCCGTCATCCACAGCAGCGGCAGAATGGCGGCAAACTGCCGGCCCATCTGAATTTCCTGCGGGTCGAGAAAATCCAGCCGGAAGTATTCGAGGTTGGCGGCAAAGCCGTCGGCCAGCGGGCGCTTTTCGTCTTCACTCACCTCCTGCGGCCCCAGCGTTTCGATAATCTGTGCCTTCAGGGCATTGAACAAGCGGCCCTCCATGGTGACCACGCAAACCTCGGTTACATGGTCGGCATCGGTCAACTCCTCCAACCAGCTAGACGCCTGCCGCACGTCCCACAGCACCGATACCCTAATGTCATCATCAAGAAACCACGGCTCGCCATCCACCTTGCTTTGTGGCACCGACGGCAGCAGCGCAGCAACCTGCTTGCGTTGCGGCACGGACAGATTGCGACCTTCGGCAAAACCAAGCTGGCGGATGCTGCGCGGCTTCTTGCGCGTCACCTGATTGCCAGTCAGGTAGTCGCCGGGCAGCGGCGTGCCATCGTCGCGCTTGCCGAGAATGGTGAACTTCGAGCGCGGCCAGGTCACGGAACGGCAGATTCCGTGCTGTTCCCACTCATCCTGTCCCGGCTGAAAACCTTGCGCTGACAGGTTACGCGCATCCTCCTCGGAGACTTCGTTATTGGTCACGAGGATGCACTGCCGCTGCCCGCCATCGGCGGCGTTTAGCAGGTTGACGGCGTTGAGCGTGGTTCCGCTGCCAGCGAAGAAATCCGCCAGCAGTGCATTGGGTTTGTCGCGCAGCACAGCGACGATGGCATCGTGCACGGCGTAGAGAGATTTTGGGAAAGAAAAACGTCCGCCTTCACCAAGGATATTGCGCAAGAAACTGGAACCGTAGTTGCCTGCATCGTGCAGCGCGCGATGCCAAACGGTTTTGATTGAGCGTTGTTCACCCTGGGCATACTCAAGCGCAACTGCTCCGGTAGTGTCGTCGCGGCCGACGATCCGGATCACGCCTTCTTCGATTTGCCGCTGGGCTTTCTGGCCAAGATACAGCACGGTCCAGGTTCTTCGGGCTTCATCATAACCACCGAGCTTGACGTACCCCTTGGACGCAAGAACCCTCAACGTCGGCGGGCTAACGCGCCAATTTCCGAATGTGCCGTCGGAGCGGAAGGGCCAAGCAACGGCGTTATCGACAGTCGCCTGATCCGGAGTCTCGGCGAGAGGTAATGGCTCACCAATGCTGACGATCGTGCGCGTCGAAGGGTCAACGTGGATGGGGAAAAACAGGCCAGGTCGGTCTGCCCGCCGCGAGTTGGTGCCCCCTCGCAATAGCCGCTCCCAGCGCGGCTGCTGGAAGCGCTTGTTGTCGGCTCGCTCGGGCGAGAGCAGGTCATCGGCCGCAGGCGAAATGGTTGCCTGCTGCATAAAGACGAAAAGTGCATATTCTTCGGCGCGGGACAGACGGCCTTGCCACACCCCCTTTTGGTTGATTACGATGGTCGCCATTTGTATGTAGGCATCGGGGAATTCTTGCTCCAGCAGGCAACCCAAGTGGTGCACTTCATGCTCGTCGATGGTGACAATCAAAACCCCGGTATCGGGATTCAACAGCCGCTTCGCCAGCCTCAGCCGCTTCGCCATGAAGGTCAGCCACTTGCTGTGCCGCCAGGCATCATTGCCGTCGACGTAGTTGTTGTTGTATTTCCAGTCCCGCGCGCCGGTGTTGTAGGGCGGGTCGATGTAGATGCAATCGACCTTGCCTTCGTAGGGGAACAGCAGCAGTTGCAGCGCGTGGTAGTTGTCGGCCTCGATCAGGATATGGTGTGGTTGCGCCGGGTCGCCGTTGCTGACCGCATCTATCGGCGTCAGCGCCGGATAGATCGCCTCGCCCATGCGTCGCACGACCACCAGTTCCTCGACGGTGAAGCTCTCGCGCTCACCCACTTCGTCCGCTTTGCCGGCCTTGCCTTTCTCTTTTTCGCACACGGCGCGACCGTCCGCGACCTTCAAGACGCGCCAGATTTCGGTCAGGCTGCCAGTCTTCTTTGCCACCCGTTCACCGCGCTTGATGCGTGCGCCGTGCACTGGAACCACTTCGGGTTGATGTTCCTCGAACACCAAACCAAAGCGCGTGTGCTTCTTGAGCTTGGCGACCTCTTCGGCAATGGTTTGCCGCAATTGGGCATCGGGAATTTCGGCGATCTTCTCTTCGATGCGGGCCATGATTTTGTCTTGTCGTTGTCTGGTCGATTTACCGCCCACACACGGCGAGAAGACCGCATGGAATGAAGGCAGACGAAAAAATATGGAATCATACCCGCGCAAGGCCGAAATCGCACCGCCTATGCGCAGAGCATCAGGCTGCGCCTGCTATTCACCCACTACCGCACGCACGCGCTACTCGGCCACCCGGCTGCCTGCGAGTGGCCGAGTAGCGGTCGGGCCGTTGTCGGGTCAGCATCTCGTCGGTGACCGCTGGCCCGGCCCGGATGCCGCCGGCAGACCGACGACGACGGCTTGCTGCCCGGTGTCACTCGTCGCCGGTCATCGGTGTGGCTGTCTGCTGCCCACCTTATTGAACGGGTCAGCCGCTATTGTTTCGGGGTAGAGCCTCATCACTTCGGCATGACCCGATGCCGAAGCAATCGTTGCGGCGATCATCGGCCTGGCGCACAGCCTTGGCTTGCAGACCGTCGCCGAGGGCATCGAGAGCGAGGCGCAGCTGGCATTCCTGCGCGACAAAGGCGGCGATGCAGGGCAGGGCTATCTGTTCGCCAGGGCGCTGCCCGCAGCCGAGTTTGAGGCACTGGTGCGTGACCGCCATCTGGTCTGACGGATCGCAGTGATCGTGGGGGCGGTGCGTGGGGAGTGGGGAGTGGGGAGTGGGTCCGGCGATGCCGGTCAGCGGCCGCTCAGCGATTCGCCACCCATAGCAGCAGCGCGTCGAGTGCTGGTTTGCCGAGCCTGGCATTGGGGTCGTTGATCATGCCGACGACGATCCAGCGCTTGCCGCTGTTGTCCAGCAGGTAACCGGCGATCGCCCGCACGCCTTCGAGATAACCGGTTTTCAGGTGCGCGCGTCCAGCCGTCGGACCATTCGTCAAACGCTTGCGTAGTGTGCCGTCCACCCCGGCGACGGGCAGCGAGGCGATCAGTTCGGGCATCAGCGGGCTTTGCCAGGCGGCGCTCAGCAGCTGCGCCAGCCCGGCGGCCGAAATACGCGCCTTGCGCGACAGGCCGGAACCGTTGTCGAGCACCAGTTCCGGTAGCTGCAGACCGCTGGCCTGGAGCCAGGCGGCAACCTGTCGGCGGGCGCCATCGGTGGTCGCCGGGCGTTCGCTGTCGAGGCTCAGGAAGAGCTGGCGGGCCATCACGTTGTTGCTGTACTTGTTGATGTCGCGGATGATTTCACCGAGCGTTGCTGACTCCTGCAGCGCCAATGGCCGTGCGCCGGCCGGCGTGCGGCCTTCGCGAACGCGGCCGCTGAAGCTGCCACCGAGCTCCCGCCAGAGCGCACGAAACAGCGCTTCGACCTGCACATCGGCTGTCCACGGCGCCAGATTCAGCGCCCGCTCGCCGCACGCGGCCGGAAATGTGCCGCTGAGTTCGATGGTCAGGCCGTTGACGGCCGGTTTCACCTGCTCACGCCAGTCGCCACAGGCGTCACGCCCCACGCTCAGTCGATTGTCGATGCGCAAACCGTCGCTGGGGGTTTCGGCGATCACCTTGACGGTTTTTCCAGACGGGTCCGCCTGCAGGAGCAGACGCAAGCTCTTGAAGTTCACCAGCAGCGCGTCGGGGCCGGCGTTATAGGGCCGTAGCGGTTCATTGTCGAACTCGCCGGGATCGTGTGGCGACAAGGCAAAGGCACTGCGATCGAGCACCAGGTCGCCACTGATTTCGTTTACTCCATGGCTACGCAGCTGCCGTAGCAACAGCCAGAATTGTTCGAGAGTGAGCTTGGGGTCGCCGCCGCCGCGCAGATAGACGTTGCCGTTGATCCGACCGTTGGTCGGGCCGGCGTCGGCGAGCACTTCGGTGCGCCAGGTATGCGCCGGTCCGAGCATCTCCAGCGCCGCGTAAGTCGTCACCAGCTTCATCGCCGAAGCGGGGTTCATCGCTTGGCAGGCGTTGTGGCTGAGCAGGGGCGGGCCGCCGTCTACCGCCTGAACGACGATAGCGATCGATCGGACCGGGATGTTGGCCTGCTGCAGTGCGTTGCTGACCGCGCTCGGCAGGTCGGCCGCGCCGACCGCCTGCACGCAGGCGAGAAACAGTGGCAGCAGGGCCAGGACCGAGCGTCGCGCGAAGTCGAGAAGTCGGGGCGACCGGGTCATCGGTGGTTCTGGCCGCCGGCAGGGGAGTGCCTTTCTCGTGCAGGAATTCCCGGGAGAGCGCGTCGGTCGACGCCACCGACCGCACTCTCGCCGGTCAAGCCTTTCTTCGTCAGCCTTGCTCCCAGGGGGCCGGGTGACTGAGGAATTCGACCAGCAGGCCGTCGAGTTGCCCGAGCAAGAGGTCGTTGCGTCCTGCCAGCCAGGCGCGGACCAGATCGCTGTCGTGGCCGGGCAGGGCCTCGTCGACCAGCAGGCCGGCAACGGTGAGGTCATTCATCCGGCCAAGCAGGTCGAGCAGGCCGGTCGCGCTCTGCAGGTAGCGCTGCATGCCGCGTGCCGGGAACAGTGGGGCCAGGAACTCGAGCGCGTAGCGCAGCCGCTTCAGGGCGACGCGTAGGTCGTGACGCGCCTCCGGGTGCGAATCCTTGGTCAGTGCCGCCAGCTCGGCTACCCGTTTGGCGCGTTTTTTCAACGAGCGGGGGGCGAAGACGGAAAGCTTCGGCTTCTTCCGTTCGGGCAGGCTCAGGGTGGCGGCGGTGAATTCGAGCAGCAACTGCGAGTAGCTGGTTGATCCCATCGCCGCCTGCGCGCTCTTGCGGCAGCCGGCCAGCCGGATCTCGGCCTGCTTCGCAATCTGCTGGATTTCTCCGTGGTCCGGGAAGGCCTTGCTGATCGGCGGCAGGATCTCGGTGATGAAGACATCCCAGTTGCGGGTGTCGCCAAGCTGGTTGGCCAGCGTGCGCCAGCGCGGGTCGAAGTTGCTGATGTAGTCCTCCGGCAGCAGCGGTCTCCAGAGCCGGATTGCCGAACGCAGGCGGCGCATGGCCACCCGTGCCTGATGGACGAACTCGGGCGCACTGCTGCCGCGTGCGCCGCGCTCGTTGGCCTGCAGTTGCGCCAGGCAGGAGAAGGCGGTGCTGCGGAAGACGTCGATGGTCGACATGCCCAGCTGCAGCGAGACGTTCGCGGCCCTGGCCGCGGCCAGCGGCGCATTGTCCGCCAGCCGGTAGCCGCGTTCGGCCTTGCTCGCGCTTTCCGGATGCAGCGGCAAGTCGTTTTGCAGGGCCAGCGCCACCGCGAAGAGATCCGGTACGCTTCCTTCGAGAAGTTCCAGTTCAACTTCGCAAATCACTTCCTGACGCCCCGCCGCCTCGATCTTTCCGCGGTCGAGAGCGACCTCGATGCGCGTGCCTTCCTGCGGCGTAAGGATCCAGGCAGCACGCGTGAAGTCGGTGCTGAACACCGGCACCAGTTCCGGCGTTGCCGCTTCGAGAAAGCGGCGCAGTTTGGGACTGTCGACGTGGCTGAAGTCGAACTCGCCCGGTTGGCCGGGGACTTCCCATTCGTTGCGCTGGGCAAGGCCGCCCGGGGCCGGCGCGTCGCTCTTTACGGTCAGCAGCCAGTCCGCGCCTTTGAGGCGGTAGCGGACGGCAATCCGCTTGGCCTGAAGTTTCCGGTCGGGGGTGTCATAGTAGGTATTGACCAGTTTGGCCCGCAACGGCTTGCTGCTGGCCAGCAGCGGGTGGGTGGCCAGGCGGCGCGCGGCGCCAGCCGGGATGCTCAGCTTGATCTCGGTTTCCAGTGCCATTGTGGGTGTCTCCTCGTGAAGTTATTTTAGGTGCAGCAGCGTTCAGAGATCGTAGGCGCGCAGTGCATCAACATCCGCGATGTGGATTCTTCGGCCTTCAACGACGATCAAGCCTTTTTCGGACAGATCATGCAGGATCCGTGAAAAGTGCTCTTGCGTCAGGTTGAGGCGCGAAGCAATGACGCCTTTGTTGGTCGGCAGCGTGACGATGATCGATGCCGTCCGCTCATCGACGTGGTCGCGAAGCAGATAGCCGATGATCCGCCGGCGACCTGAATGCAGGGAGTACGACTCGACATCGTTCATCAGCTGGTGCAAGCGCATTGACAGCCCGGCAATCATCTTGCGGCCAAGCTTGGGGTCGCTGTCGAGTTCCTCGATGATCGCCGTCTTGGAAATGTGCAGCACCAGCGAGTCGGCGAGCGCCTGTGCGTAGACCATGAATGGCTTGTCCGTGAACATCACGGCCTCGCCGAAGGTTTGACCCTGCGGGAGAATGTCCACGACTTTTTCGCCGCCTTGCGGCGAGGTGAAGGCCAGTTTCACCTGGCCGTAGACGATCAGGTAGAAGCCGGTCGGGGTGTCTCCCTTGTGGAACAGGATGTCGCCACGGGTGGCGTTAATTTCGCGTGTGCCACGGGCAAGACGTGCGATTTCTTCTTTTTCCAGCTCGTTGAACAGCGGCACGTGCGCCAGCAGCGCTTCGATGTTAAGGCCGTGTTGAGCCAGGTGCATGGGCGGTTTCCGAAAGGGGTGGCCACAAGCAGGAGGCCAATATTCGCATTTGTATTCGCCCGGGGCAAGCTCGTTGCAGGATGCTGGCAGCGCCGCGTTGCCGGCTTGCCGGCGGAGGTGAGGATCGATGACAGACGGCTTTGCCGCGCCGGGTTTTTCGGTGATCGCCTCCGGCAGGCGCTGTTTGGCATATCTAGGCGTCAGGCCGTATACTCGCACGATTTTTTCTTGCGCGAGGCAGGTGTGAATTTGCAAGCAGCGACCGTTTCTTCGCCAGCGTCGGTGGTGCCGGCAATTTCATCGGGGACGCCGACCAGCCTGGCGCGCGCCTGGCTGTGGCTGGGCGTGATGGCACTGATCGGTTCCGGTTTGCTGGCCGTGCTGTTGGTATTGTCGCGGACCCCCGGTATTCAGGATGTCTTTCCGCTCAAGGACCTGTTCCGCGCGGCGCTGGTGGTGCACGTCGATCTGTCGGTGGCCGTCTGGTTCATGGCTTTTGCCGCCGTGATCTGGTGCTCGGTCGGCGGCGGCGGTCTGGCCTGGCTGGGCTGGAGCGGTTTCGGCCTGGCCGCGCTGGGGACCATGCTGATGACCGTCTCGCCATTTTTCCCCGGTGCCGAGCCGGTGCTCAACAACTACATCCCGGTATTGAAACAGCCCTTGTTCTTCGCTTCGCTGTGGATCTTCGGCGTCGGCATGAGTCTGGCGGTGTTGCGCGCGCTGATCACCACCTGGCCGGCACGCTTGCTCGGCGAGCCGCTGCGTCTCGGCTCCTTTCTGGGCGCGGTGGCCGCCTTTCTGGCTCTGGCCGCCTTCTTCTGGTCGTGGTCGATGGTCCCCGAGGTAGACGGCACGATCTATTACGAGGTCTTGTTCTGGGGCGGCGGACATACCCTGCAGTTCCAGCATGCGCTATTGATGGTCGTCGCCTGGCTGTGGATTGCCGGGCACCTGGGTCGTCCGTCAGCCGTGTCGCCGCGTGCGGCGTCGGTGCTGTTCATGGTCGCCGCCGTGCCGCTGCTGGCGGTGCCGGCAATCTATCTGCTGCTGCCGGTCGGTTCGCTGCCGCACGTCGAACTGTTTGCCAAACTGATGGAGTGGGGTCATCCCTACATGGGACCGTTGATCCTGCTCGGCGCGCTGTCTCTGTGGGGCGTGCGGACGGTGCCGGCTGCGCCAGCCAAGTCGGCCTTTGTCGCTTCCTTCGTCCTGTTTGCGCTTGGCGGCGTCCTCGGCTACCTGATTCACGGGGTCAACGTCGTCATCCCGGCGCACTATCACGGGTCCACGGTGGGCGTGACTCTGGCCTTCATGGGCCTGGCCTACGCCCTGCTGCCGCCGCTCGGCTTCGGCCGTCCCGAGGGCCGCATCGCAATCTGGCAACCCTACGTCTATGGCGGCGGGCAACTGATTCATGTCCTCGGTCTGGCGTGGTCGGGTGGCTACGGCGTGCAGCGCAAGGTCGCCGGCGCAGACCAGATGCTGAGCACCCTGCCGCAGAAGGTCGGCATGGGGATGATGGGCCTCGGTGGCCTGATCGCGGTCATCGGCGGCCTGATGTTCGTGCTGGTCTGCCTGAAGGCGATGGCGTGGCGCCGCCGCGCACGGTGAACAGCCCGTGTTTGAAGCGGGAACGCAGGTCATGAAGCAGGCGCACGCGTTGCGCCTGGCGGTGGTAGCCGGCGTGTTGACCATCGCCACCATCGGCCTGCTCGGCTACCGGCTGGCAGGCCAGGCCAGCGCGCCGGATGCCGGGATGCCGCCCGGCTTGCTCTCGTCGCCGCAACTGACGCCCGAGCAGGCGCAGGCCGAGGTCGAGGCAATCATGGCGCTGACTCTGGACGATCTCGATGGGCGTCCGCAGGCCATCGCGCAGTGGCGGGGCAAGGTCCTGGTGATCAATTACTGGGCTAGCTGGTGCAAGCCCTGCGTCGAAGAAATGCCGGCCTTCGCGAGCCTGCAAAGCCGCCATGCGGGGCAGGGCGTACAGTTTGTCGGCATCGGCATCGACGACGCCGAGAAGATGCGCCGCTTCGTGCAGGTGACGCCGGTTTCGTATCCGCTGCTGGTCGCCGGTGACGCGGCAAGTCAGACGCCTGGCCTGCAGGTCAAGGCCTTGCCGTATACGGTGATCATCGGTCGCGATGGTCGTTTCGAGAGCAGCCGGCTGGGGCGCCTTGACGAGGCGAAGCTGGAGCCCATCCTGCGGCAATTGATCGCCAGGTAGACCGACAGCAGGGACGACGTTGTGCCCAGAATCGTCTGTTGGCCGCCGGCGGGAATCGTCGAAAGCCCGGCCGCGTCAGGAAGGTCCGCGAAATCCTGCCTGGGCCGGGCGTGGACGGCGGCGCACCGCCGCCCGCTTACAGGACCTTGACCTGCACCTTGCGGGGTTGCGCATGCTCCGCCTTGGGGATCGAGAGTTTCAGCACCCCTTGCGTGAACTCGGCGCCGACCTTGCTCGCGTCGAGTTCCTTGGAGAGGGTGAACACCCGCCGGTAGCGCGCCAGGCCGACTTCAATGTGGCTGTCCTGCATGCCTTCAGGCGTTTCCAGATCGATCTCGCCTTCGATGGTCAGTGCGTCGCCTTCGACGTGCAGATGCAACTTGTCCTTCGGTACGCCAGCCAGGTCGGCGTACAGGGTGATTCCCGAAGCATCCTCGATGACGTCGACCGGCGGCAGCAGAGCCGCGTCGTCACGGTTGTCCCGTTTTGTGACCGGGTTGTTTTCGGACATTTTCGATTCTCCTCACTGAATGGTGATGCGGCGTGGCAGGGCGTCCTGCTTGCGGGCGATGCTGATTCGCAGCACGCCGTCGCGGTATTTCGCTTCGACAGCGTTCACGTCGATGTCGTCGGGCAGGGTGACGACGCGGCGGAAACGGCCGGCGAAACGCTCGTCGATATGCACGGTCGCTTTCTCGCCGGGTGGGTCGAGCTTGCGCTCGCCGGCGACGGTGAGCACACCCTTCTCGATTTGTACATCCAGGGTCGCAGGGTCGATTCCCGGTGCGAAGGCGTAGACTTCGACGGAACCGGCGGTGCCGCCGACGTTCATCGCCGGGAAGCCGCCGCGGGCTATCCCGCGAATGCTCGGCGACAGGTGAAAACCCTGCTGCGTTTCGCGTTGCAGCCGATCGAGTTCCGCTAGCACGTCACGGGGAAAGAGGGAGCGGTACATCATGTTGAATCCTCCATGCGCTTGACTCACGGGCGCCGGGATTGGCGCTTCGCCACCTAGCTGGGGGTCCTTTTGATGACTTCAATAGCTTGATTCCGCCCAGGGTGCCCACCATTTGCTATCGTTAGCCGAACAGGGCGGCTGATCGAGGATGGATCATGGAATTCAAGGACTACTACC
>DPSD01000748.1 GCA_003538495.1 Accumulibacter sp. | reverse complement strand
CTCGGTGCCGTCGCGGCCTTGCTGGCACTGGGCGCCTTTTTCTGGTCCTGGGCATTGGTGCCCTGGGTCGAGGGGTTGATCTATTACGAGGTGTTGTTCTGGGGGGGCGGGCACACCCTGCAGTTCCAGCATGCGCTGCTGATGGTCGTCGCCTGGCTGTGGATCGCGGCGCAGCTCGACCGTCCATCGCAGGTTTCGGCACGCGCGGTGTCGGTGCTGTTCCTGGTCGCGGCGCTGCCACTACTGGCCGTGCCGGCCATCTATCTGCTGGTGCCAGTCGGCTCGCTGTCGCACATGGAGCTGTTCGCCAAGCTGATGCTCTGGGGCCACCCCTACATGGGGCCGCTGCTCCTGCTCGGCGCCGGGTCGCTGTGGCGCCTGCGTGACTTGCCGGCCAATCCTGCCAGGTCCGCCCTGCTGGCTTCCTTCACCCTGTTTGCACTCGGGGGAGTGCTCGGTTACCTGATCCAGGGCGTGAACGTCGTCATCCCGGCGCATTACCACGGCTCGACGGTCGGCGTGACGCTGGCCTTCATGGGACTCGCGTATGTGCTGCTGCCAATGCTCGGCTTCGGCCGCGCCGAGGGCCGCATGGCGGTCTGGCAACCCTACGTGTATGGCGCCGGGCAGTTGCTGCACGTAATCGGTCTGGCATGGTCGGGGGGGTACGGCGTGCAGCGCAAGGTCGCTGGTGCAGACCAGTTGCTGACGACCTTGCCGCAGAAGGTCGGCATGGGAATGATGGGTCTCGGTGGCCTGATCGCGGTGATCGGCGGGCTGATGTTCGTTGTCGTCTGTCTCAAGGCGATGTCGCAGCGCAGCGAACGATGAAACAGCCGTTGGCGCTGGCGGTAGCGGCCGCGGTGGCGACGCTGGCGACGATCGGCTGGTTCGGCTATCGCCTGATCGAGCCGAACCGTTTGCCGGCCAATGGCCTTCCCCCCGGCCAGATCTCGTCACTGCAACTATCGCCGGAGCAGGCGCAGGCGCAGGCCGACGCGGTCATGGGCCTGACGCTACCCGATCTCGACGGGCACTCGCAGGTGATCGCACAGTGGCGCGGCAAGATCCTGGTGGTCAATTACTGGGCCAGTTGGTGCGCCCCCTGTGTCGAGGAAATGCCGGCTTTCTCTCGCCTGCAACGCCAGTACGCGGCGCAGGGCGTGCAGTTTGTCGGCATTGGCATCGACGATGTGGAGAACATGCGGACCTTCGTCAAAGCCATGCCGGTAGCCTACCCGCTACTGGTCGCCGATCCAGCCGCCAGCCAGATGCCTGGCCTGCAGGTCAAGGGCCTGCCCTACACGCTGGTGATCGGCCCGGACGGCCGCTTGCAGGGTAGCCGCCTGGGTCGGCTCGACGAGGCCAGGCTGGAGCCGATCCTGCAAAGTCTGACGTCGAGGTGAAACCGGCTCAAGGTTCAAGACGCCTGTGGATCGTCATCCTCCTGGCCGGCTGCCACGTCAGCCAGGTGACTCCGCCAGCCGCCAAAACCCCGAGTTCGTCAGCGCCGAAGCGGCCCGCGACGTCCGTCGCGTCGTCGAGACTGGTCAACAACCAGACAGCGGTCGGCCACCGCGATTTTGCCAACGCCAAGAAGGTGCTGCCCAAAATTTTTGCCGGCATGGAGGATGACTTCTACTGCGGTTGCCACTATGTCGGGCATGTCGTGCAGCTCGCAAGCTGCGGCTACCAGCCGCGCAAGAACCCGACACGAGCGGCTCGCATCGAGTGGGAACACGTGGTTCCCGCCTGGGTGCTGGGTCACCAGCGCCAATGCTGGCAGCAAGGCGGGCGCAAGCACTGCACCGACACCGATGCGGTCTTCCAGCGCGCCGAGGGTGATCTCAACAATCTGGTGCCGGCGGTCGGCGAGGTCAATGGCGACCGCAGCAATTTCGCCTATAGCGCCTGGACCAGGCAAGCCACGACGATGTACGGCGCCTGTCAGACCGTCGTCGATTTCAAGATGCAGCGTGTGCAGCCGCGCGAAGAAGTGCGTGGCCGAGCGGCGCGGATCACGCTCTACATGTACCAGACTTACGACCTGCACCTGAGCCGCCAGGACCGGCAACTGATGTGCGCCTGGTCCAGAACCTACCGGGTAGACGACTGGGAGCGCAAGCGCGATGAACGTATCGTCCGCTGGCAAGGCACGGGCAACCGGCTGGTCTCCGATCCGGCATGGCTGAAGGCGAGCTGCGGGTAAGCGACAGAGGGCGGAAGCCCAGCGGGACGTGCCGCGGCAATCACCTGGGGTGCCCCGTCCTTCGGCGGAAGCAGTGCCGGTTCGGCTCTACGCTGGATGTAATCCATTGTGGCGAACCGATGCGCGTGCTGGAGGTGTGTTTTCCCGGAGCGAAAAGATCGATTGCACATCACGGAAACCCGGACACCGGTGTATTCATGATCTGCAGGAGGAATCCGGGGGCGTTGCGGCCGCGTGCGTGATTCGCACCGGCAGTGGCTCCGACAAATCGAGATGTACATCGCGCTTCGGGAATGGAATCGCAATTCCAGCGGCGGCCAGACGCTTCTCCATGGCATAGCGCAGGTCACTGTCCACCCGGCGGGCGGACAGTTGCGGCCCCAGCTCGACCCAGAACATCAATAACAACATCAGCGCGTTGTCACCGAAGTCCTCGAAAAATACTTCGGGCGCCGGGTCCTTCAGGACCTGCGCGTGCTCGTTGGCGCAGCCGACAATGATTTCGGAGGCCTCGCGGACCGGCGATCCGTAGGCCACGCCGATCCTGATTTCGCGCCGGATGCGCGGGTTCGAATAGGTCCAGTTGACGACCTG
>DPSD01000060.1:452-3943 GCA_003538495.1 Accumulibacter sp. | reverse complement strand
GGCGACTGACGGTGGTCAATCGGCGCGCTGGCGCCGTCGACCGGCAATTGCTGCCGCTCGAAGCGGTGCATGCCGGACTGCGACTGAGCGACGGCCAGCTGCTCCTGAACGACCTGGATCTGCGTCTGTCCGGTGGCGGACGCCTGCGCGGCAGTGGCACCTTGCGCGACGCCGAACTGACGCTGCGCCTGGCGGTCAGCGCGCTCGACGCCAGTGCGCTGTACAGCAGCCTGCGCCGCACCAGGCTCGCCGGGTCGCTGCGCGCCAGCGTCGGCCTGAATCGCCAGTTACTGGAAGCCGAGTTGCGCGATCCACAGTTCGCGATCGACACCAGGATCGTCATCGAGCCGACCGAGATCGTCGTCGACTCGCTGCGCCTGGCCGCCGGCGAGGCCCGGCTGGTCGCCAGCGGCCAGCTCGGGCTGGTCGACGCCGGTCGGTTCGCGGTGCACGGGAAACTGGAGAATTTCGACCCCAGCCGTTTCGCCGATCTTCCCGCCGCGCGCCTCAACGCCGAGTTTGACGCCAAAGGCAGCCGTCAGCCGCAGCTGGCCGTCGGGCTGCGTTTCCAATTGCACGACAGCCGCTTTCGTGCGCAGCCGCTGTCCGGGAGTGGTGTGATCGATCTCGCCGGCGAGCGCTTGCGCAAGGCCGACGTCGAGCTCGACGCGGCTGGCAATCGGCTGACCGTCAAAGGTGCCTTCGGTGCGCGTGGCGACCTGCTGACGGTGTCGATCGCCGCGCCCAGACTCGATCCGCTGGGGATCAGCGGCGACCTCAACGGCACGCTGGTTCTCGGTGGCAGCAGCAAGCTGCCTGAATTGACGGCCGATCTGCGTTCGACGCGGCTGGCGGCCAAGGGCTTCGGCGAAATCCGTGGGCTGGACCTCGACGCCCGCCTCGGCGACGGCCAGCAGGGTGCGCTGTCGGGAAAGCTGCAACTGGCGGGGCTCGACCTGCCTGACGGCGGAACCGTGGTGCACAAGCTGCTGCTCGATGCCGAAGGCGTACGCGGCGCGCACCGCCTGCGCGGCCAGATCGGCTTGCCCGGCCAGCGCGATCTGCGCGTGCTGTTCGAGGGTGGCCTGAACGCACCGGCCAGTGGCATGGTGTGGACCGGCAAGCTGAGCGAGCTGACGCTGTCGTCGGTGGTCGATAAGGGCAAGCCCTTCGTTCGTCTCGCTGGCGCTGTGCCTCTGCTGGCCGCTGCCGAGCGCTTCAGCGCCGGTCCGGCGGAGTTCGTCGGCAGCGGCTGGTCGGCCCGCCTCGAACGGGCGTCATACGAGCAGCAGCGCTGGCAGACCGCCGGCGGTCTGCGTGGCTTGCCGGTGCTGGCGGTCCTGGCCGAGTTCCCGGAGTGGTCGGAGTCCATCCTGGAAGCGACCAGGGGGAAGGCCGAGACGCTGCGCCTCAGCGCCGAGTGGGACCTCGGGAACAGCAGCGGCGTCGCCGGCAAGGGCAAGAGCGCGGCCGTGGCGCTGCCCAGCGGTCGGCTGCGGCTATGGCGCGAAAGCGGCGATCTGTCGATCGGCTCGCTGGCGCTGGGCCTGGAGGAGGGCAGCGTGAGCCTGCTGGCCAGGGATGGTCATCTGGACGCGCAGCTCAAACTGCGCGGCAAGAAGCTCGGTGAAGTGGCCGGTGAGTTCAGTGCCGCCAGTTCGGCGGATACGCTGATCAACCGGCAGGGGCCGTGGCGCGGGCAGCTCAAGCTGAACGTTCCGGACCTGGCCTGGGCGGCGCGACTGCTTGGCGACGGCTGGGAACTCGGAGGCCGCCTGGCCGGCGAGGTGCAGCTTGCCGGGACCCCGGCGCAGCCCCTGCTCGGTGGCGAACTGCGCGGCGACGGGCTGGTGGTGCACGCGCTGGATCACGCGATGCGGCTGGAACGAGGGAAGTTGTTGCTGCAATTGACCGGCGACACGGCGGGGGACACCCGCCTGGTTCTCAAGCAGCTCGCATTCGAGAGTGACTTCCAGCCGATGCCACGGGTGCTGGTACTCGATCCCGGCATCGACGCCGCCAGCCTTACCGCCACCCCAGGACGGGTCGAGGCGAGTGGCCAGCTGCATCTGGGACATACCGATGGCGTTCTCAACCTGCGCGCCGATCGACTCGGCGTGACGCAGCGCCCGGAGCAGTGGATGCTCGTCTCCGGCGACGCGAAACTGACGCTGGGCGCGAAAGCGCTCGACGTCCTTGGCAGTTTCAGGGTCGACGCGGGTTACTGGGAACTGGCCAGGAGCGGCACGCCGCAACTCTCGGACGACGTGGTGATCAAGCGTCAGGGGTTGGGCAAGGCGAAGGTTCCGCCACCGGCGCGGCTGCTGTCGCTGAACCTGGACGCGGATCTGGGCCGCCACTTCCACTTTCGCGGTGCCGGCGTCGAGAGCCGTCTGGCGGGAGAAGTGAAGCTGCGTTCCGAGGGAGGTGGATTGCCGCGGGCGACCGGTTCGATTCGAACCGTTGGCGGCCGCTTCGATGCCTACGGCCAGAAGCTGGCGATCGAACGCGGCATCCTCAACTTCCAGGGACTGCTCGACAATCCGGGCCTGAACATCCGCGCGATGCGGACCAACCTGCCGGTCGAGGCCGGTGTCGAGGTCACGGGTACCGCCCGGCGGCCGGTGGTCCGGCTGGTCTCCGACCCGCCGGTGCCGGACGCCGAGAAACTGTCGTGGCTGGTGCTTGGGCACGCCTCGGACCAGCCCGGTGGAGGCGCCGATTCGTCCGCCTTGCTGGCTGCCGCGCAGACCATCCTCGGCGGTCAGGACGGCGGTGTGCTGACCAAGCTGCAGCGCAGTCTGGGAATCGACGAGTTGGGGGTCAGCAGTGGCACCATCGGCGGCTCGGGTCGCCAGGAGACCAGCCGGATCGCCAGTACCAGCTCCTTCGGATCGAGCAACACCACCACCGGGCAGATTGTCAGTGTCGGCAAGCAGCTGTCTTCCAACGTCCTGATCAGCTACGATCAATCGCTGACCACCGCCGAGAGCGTCGTCAAGCTGACGGTGCACCTCAACCGCAATTTCTATCTGGTCGGTCGCGCCGGTTCCGACAACGCCATGGATTTCTTCTGGACCTACCGCTTCGGTCGCTAGCGGGTTGTCGCCGGATCGGTCGCGGCGACCGCGGCTCAGCGCGGGAAACCGCTCGGCACAGCTTGCATGCCGGCTCCGGCGGCGGCGCGCTGCAGACGGTCGGCAACCGCCACCCACGCCGGCGTTGCCGGAAGCTCTTCGACGACGATCAGCTCGGCGGCCGTTTGATCGAGTTCGCGCAGCGCCGCGTAGAGTGCGCGCGCGTAGCCGCGCGGATCGGCTGGCAGCCGGCGCGACGCGTGCGGTGTGCCGACGCTTGCCGGCAAGGAGCCGTAATGGAGCACGGCGCAGCGGCGAGCGGTAGCGCGCAGGATGTCGATGACCTCGCCAAGGCGGGTCGGCGCGACCAGCCGCAGCGGCGTGCTCGGCGCGTAGTGCGCGGCCAGCGAACCG
>DPSD01000060.1:0-178 GCA_003538495.1 Accumulibacter sp. | reverse complement strand
TAATGCGCGGCCAGCGAACCGGCAACGCGCGGCGGTGCTTCGGCCGACGAACGCGTCACCGTCTCCGGCAGCACACCGATCACCGCCGCGATCTGCTCCGGCGTGACGCGACCGGGGCGCAGCAGTCGTGGCGGCAGCGCTGCGTCGCGCGTCAGGTCGAGAATCGTCGACTCGATGC
>DPSD01000075.1 GCA_003538495.1 Accumulibacter sp. | reverse complement strand
GCTTCCGTGCTTCCGTAGTAAAACGCATATTCGTGGCAGATCGAAAAGCCACGGACAGTGGATCGTCCTGATGGGTTGTTGCGAATAACAGAGGTTCCAAGTTGATTCGATCTTCCGAAGACGTTATTCATAAGAATTGCCAACTCATGAACTTGATAATCGTCAATGGTTATGCAGATTATCCCTTGTTCAGTAAGCAGGCGATCATCCATCAATGCGATCCAGGATGCACTGCGGTAGCCATTTTTGTAGTTGATTGGGCCAGAATCTGTGTTGTATGGCGGGTCTGCATAAACGGCGGTGATCCTGTTGCGAAACTTTTCCTCAATGACATTCAACGCCTGCCAGTTATCCGACTGGATCGCCACCCCGTCCAGCGCATCGTCGAGCGGCGTTGTTGCCGTGACCGCCTCCAGCATGGACCATTTGAACGCTGCATCGAAGTTGCCGGTATCCACCGGCAACGGCAGATACTGTGCCGCCGCAGGGGTAGCCAGATCACCGTCGGTTCGGCGAATGCAGGTCGCTGAGTCCGCATAGTCGCCGAGGCCAAGTTCCTTCCACTCCCGACGCTGCTGCTCCACGATGCGATCGATGTTCTGCGCCAGCCACGCCGGCGCGTAGCGCTCCAGGCGGTCGAGGGTGATGACGTAGCGGGTTTCCAGCACCAGCTTTTTTTTCTCCCACAACGCTTTCTGGAAATCCTCCAGTGCCGCCAGGAAGTCGATGATCTGCTGGCCCACCTCGCGCACGATGCGAGCGACCTTCAACGCTCGTCGAGGCAGATCCATTTCCTGGCCAGCTCCCCGAAGCAACTGGTCGACGTCCAGCACTTCGGTCTTGAGGAAGATGTCGAGGTCTTCGGATAACGCCTCCTTCAGCCGCTTGTGAATGAAGAAGTCGCTCTGGTTACGGGCGATGAAGCGGCTGAGCCAGCGGCGGATGTCGGTGCCGATCTCCACCGTCCCGCCGGCACCGGCTTGCTGCACGGCGGCGACGATTTCATCCTTTTGCTTCTCGCTCTGCGCACCTTTCAGGTACTTGAGGCGGACCTTGACGACTTCGCCGATCCTCGTCGCTGCATCCAGTTCGTAGTGCGCCTTGTCGTTCGGTTTCAGGGCCGCTCGAGTGGCCTGCAGGCTCTCCGGTTCGACGCTGAAAACCACCCGCTGGCCATTGCTCAAGCGCACGGGAAAGTCGGTGAAGATGTCGCCCGACTTGATGTAGTACATGTCCTCGGTGGCCCAGTGGAATTCGGTGTCCTCGCCGGTCGATTTGACGTAGCGGGCACCGGCCTTGCCGTAGCGCCGCTCGACGATGAAATCGCCGTCCTGGTAGTGCCGGGAGAAGAACTGGTAGAGGCGATTCAGTACCTCGGCCCGATCCTGCTGCACCGTCCGCTGCTGCCTCAAGGCTTCGCTACGGCTGCGATACTCACGGACGAGATCTTTGGTTGCGGGCATCCGCTCGGCGTGGTCGAGCACCTCGTCACGCTGCTCGTGCGTCGTGCCCGGCTTCAAGCCGAGTAGTTCCTCTATCTCCTTCACCCGGAATCGGTCTTCGGCCAGGCCCTCGTGCCCCATGGCCGCGAAGGCGGCATCGAGCAGCTCGCCCAGCCGTCCGCCCCGCAATTCTCTGGATTGATGGTCGACGACGACCTCGCCGAGGAAGGCCCTGACTTCACGATTGTGTCGCCGAATGACACGATACAGACCAAAATCGAGCGCCTCGGCCTCGTCGAGCTGAAAGAGTTCGCTCATCAGTTCGACAAAACGGGTTTCCACCTGCTGTCGCTGAGACAGCACCGTGGGTATTCTGGAACCTGCGTTCGCCATGGACATCCCTGCGGTGGTTCGAAAACTCCGCCAGCCTTTGTTCACAGCCGACTTGCGGAGGGGAGTTGCCCGCATTGTGGCCGAAAACCCTGACCAGGTTAACCACCACGTCGACGCGATCGGGGCGATTCCATGGTGCTGGCAGCAGCGTTAGGCGCCTGCCATGGCCAGAACCTCCCCTTCGCGCGTCAACCGATACGCTTCAATTCGTCGCTTTGTTGCCGCTGCATCGCGAGATGCATTGTTTTGACCTATTTAGCCCTTTGGCGGCAGCTGGAAGATCGCTGATGCTGATCATCGGCACCGCAAGACGAAGGCGGGCTGATGTGGTTTTTTGGCCTTGGCAAATCGGCGACGGCATTCATTTCGGCAATGCCTGGTGCCTGACCGGGAAAAGAGTATCGACGACACCCGCCGCGCCCTTCGCCCTACGAACCCTGCCGCGGCTGAAACGCCATCGACCTCGCCGAGACGCTGAAGGCGTCCGAGAAGCAGGCACCGTCTTCGGCGCCGTGCTGCTTGAGGAAGGGAAAGATCGCTTCGACCATGCGTACCGAGCCGCAGGCGTAGATTTCGTGTTCCTTGAGTTCGGGAAAGTCTTCGAGGATGGCTTCGTGGACGAGACCGGTGCGGCCGGTCCAGCCGTCTTCCGGCTCCGGTTCGGAGAGCACCGGGATGAAGTGGAAGTTGTCGTGCTCCTGCGCCCAGCGGGTAGGCAACTCGGGCAGGTAGAGGTCCTGCAGTCTTCTTACTCCCCAGTAGAGATGAATTTGCCGCTTGAGGCCGCGCTGGAAGGCGTCCTCGACCATGCTCTTGACCGGTGCGAAGCCGGTGGCGCCGGCGACGAAGACGATCGGACGCTCGGATTCGCGCAGGCTGAAGTCGCCGATCGGGCCTTC
>DPSD01000477.1 GCA_003538495.1 Accumulibacter sp. | reverse complement strand
CGACGACGCGGCGAATCCAGGACGTGCGAACCGCTCTCGCACCGTCTTCTACGTCTGCTGCTCCAGGGCGCGACAGAGGCTCGCTGTGATCGACATGGGCAAGGCATCCGCGGCGAAAACAGCGCGGATGCAGGCGCTGTTCGGAGCTGATCGGTGCTTTGAGGTGTAGCCTTCGGCGGTTGAATCTTCGAACCGTGACCCGATGACTGCTTCAGGTCCCAGAGCGTGAGTCCGGCTTCAAGACGCCGAGGACAGCAATCGCTGCACAGCAGACATTCCAGCCGCGCCACCCCCTCAAGGCTGCGCCGGCACCACCTGCTGGCCACCCGGCATCACCGGCAGCGTGCCGGCCGCACGCCTGGCTTCCCATTCGGCCTGCAGGGCCGCGTCGCTCTGGTAGTGCGGCACGCGGAACACCAGGCGCTTGTAGCGCACGAACAGCGGGTTGGAGCCGGCGATTTCGCTGGTCCAGTACTGGTGGGCGCGCTGCAGGTTGAGCTCGGTGTCCATCTCGAACTGGTCGCGCGAGCTCTGGCCGCCGAACACATAGAGCTTGCCGCGGTAGATGCGCCAGGTGTTGGGGCCGCCGCCCGCGCCCCAGGGCACGGCGTAGTTGATGCCGTTGCTGCAGAAGCCGCCGAACTGCGGCATGTACTTCGCAGGCTCGCGCAGGAAGGCGGCCTTGTTGGCCTCGCTGGCGAAGCGCCAGGTGACGCCCAGGTGCTCGGCCTGGATGGCGGGGTTGCCGGCGACGGCCTCGTTCTGCGTGAAGTAGGCCACCGCGTCGTGGCCCATGAGCATGAGCTTGTCGGCGTGGGCGTCGCTGGTGGTGCGGAAGGGCGGGCCCTGGTCGGCGGTGCCGGTGGCGCTGGCCACGCTGGCGCAGCCGGTGGTCATCAGGCCGGCCGCGGCGGCGGCGATCAGGGTGAGGGCGTGTCGTCGTTGCATGGCGGGCTCCTTGTGCGAAGGGGGTGTCAGAGGTCCTTGGCCAGGCGCAGGCCGCTGAACTGCCAGCGTGCGTCGGTGGGGAAGAAGTTGCGGTAGCTGGCGCGGATGTGGTCGCGCGGTGTGGCGCACGAGCCGCCGCGCAGCACCATCTGGTTGACCATGAACTTGCCGTTGTATTCGCCAACCGCCCCGCCCAGCGGCCGGAAGCCGGGGTACGGGTCGTACGACGAGCGCGTCCATTGCCACACCTCGCCGTCCATCTGGGTGATCTTCGGCGCGCCGTAGGCGGCCTCCCACTCGAACTCGGTGGGCAAGCGGGCACCGGCCCACTCGGCGTAGGCCGCGGCCTCGTAGAAGCTGAGCTGGGGTACCGGCGCCGCCGCGTCCAGCGGCTGCACACCGTGCACCCCGAACACCTGCCAGAGCTCCGACGGCGCCCGCGGGTCGCCCGGCGCCAACCAGTATGCCGGCGCCCGCCAGCCCTGCGCCTGCACTGCCGCCCAACCGTCCGACAGCCACAGCTCGGGGCGCCGATAGCCGCCGTCCGCGATGAACAGCGTGTAATCACCGCAGGTGACCAGTCGGTCCGCGATCAGGAAGGGGGGCAGGAGCACCTGGTGAGCAGGTGTTTCGTTGTCGAAGGCAAAGCCTGCGCCGCGATGACCAACCGTCGTCACGCCACCGGGCAACTCCAGCCAGCGCACGGCCGGCGGCTCGACACCCGGGCGCAGCACGGGTGCGTCCGCCAGGTACGCCGGCAACAGCGGATTGCACCAGAACGCATGCACGATGTCGGTGACGATCAACTCCTGGTGCTGCTGCTCGTGGTTCAAGCCCAGCTCGAGCAGCGGCGCGGCGCTCTCCCAGACGCCGGCGCCGGCACCGGCGATCAGCGACAGCATCGCCGCATCGACACGCTCGCGATAAACGTGCACCTCGGGCAGCGACGGCCGGGTCAACAGGCCACGCTGTGGTCGCGGGTGGCGAGGGCCCAGTGACTCGTAGTAGGAATTGAACAGGTGCAAATATCGCTCGTTGAAAGGCCGGTAGCCGGCGGCGTGCGGCTGCAGCAACACCGCCTCGAAAAACCAGCTGCTGTGCGCCAGATGCCACTTGGTCGGGCTGGCGTCGGGCATCGACTGGATGCACTGGTCCTCGGCCGACAGCGGCGCCGCAAGCGCCAGGCTGTGCGCGCGCACCTCGCGATAACGTTGCGCCAGGTGCTCACGCCGGGACGCGTCGGCGGAAGACCCCACTCTTCGGGACAAAGCTGTCTCGGACATTTCGCAATCCTCCGTGGGATGGGCGGGCGGCGCCGGATCGCCGCCATGCGCGACGCTCGGCTTGCTGCACTCGCCCCTCGCTGATCGCCGCCAAGTCATTACAGCACAAAAGCGAAGTCGCTGCCGGCTGCGGAAACCGCAAGGGGATCTCACTTCCATGCCGGGACGACATGGGTTGCGCGGCGTCATGTGGTGCGTCGAGTTGAGTGCGCAACCCGCCGTTGATGCCCGGCGACCGGCGGGCATGGAAGGTACGACGCGCCTTGCGCCCGGCGTCAACCCTGACTGGCCGCACGGGCCACCATGAAAAGACCAACCATCGCCATTGCCAAGAAGAAGCACTTGCGAAAGATGTCGGCGTTGAGCCGGTGCCTGACCGATTGACCGAGAAGCATACCCGCCAGGGCGTGCAGAACGGCCAGGGCTGATTGCGTCGCGATAGCGCTGGAGTAGCTGCCGGCGGCGACCAGACTCGCCGCCAGAGCCACGGTTGACACCGTGAATGACAGCCCGAGAGCCTGAATGAGTTCATCCTTGCTCAGACCGATGGCGCTGAGGTAGGGCACGGCAGGAACGACAAAAACGCCGGTTGCTCCGGTCAGCAGGCCGGTCAGCAGACCAACCAGCGGCGACAGCATCGGTTGCAGGCGTAGCGGTACCGAAAGACGCGGAAGAAAGAGGCCGGCCAGCGCATAGAGTGCCAACACCGAACCCAGAGCGATCGCGGGCCAGCGTGCTGGCCCCGAAGTCAGAAAGCCAATCGCCAGGGCGGTGCCTACCGAGACGCCCAGCATCATCACGCCAAGACGCCGCAGCAGCGC
>DPSD01000384.1 GCA_003538495.1 Accumulibacter sp. | reverse complement strand
TCGGCGCGCTCGAAGTCGGCCTTCGCCACGGCGTGCTGACTTCTCGCCTGGAGATAATTCGAGTGCGCCTCGCCCACTTCCAGGCTGTCAAGGACCGCCAATGTCTGCCCGGTCTTCACCAGGTCGCCGAGCTTGGCCTCGACCTTGACGATGCGCCCTGGCACCCGGGGTGAGACGTGCGTGATGCGCTCCTGATTGGGATGAATGGTAGCGGTGAGCACTAGTTGCTCGCTCAACGCCTGTTCCGCGAGGTCTTCGATTTTGATCCCGTCGGCCTGGATTTCCTCAAGGCTTAGTTTGATCGGTTCGGCCTCGCCGTGATCGTCCTCGCCTTCGTGCGCGTCGGGCTTTTCTGTCGCGGCGTGCGTGTCGCCAGCATGCCCGACGGATGCGCTCTTGGATGCCGGTGCCTGCGGTGCCTCACTCTTGCCGCAGCCGCCAAGGATCAAGCCCGCCAAGGCGAGGGCGACCAATCCGGTCAATCGATGTGCGAATGGATTCTTCACGAATGCTCCTTCAATGGGTGATAGCTCGTTGGCGTGCCGAGGCGACGAGTAGGCGGTCTGCTTCATTTCTGCACGCTCCAAGCTGCCGCCAGTTCCAGTTCAACGCGGGTTAGGGCGAGATCGGTCATCGCTTCCAGCACCTCGCGGCGGGTATCCAGGACCTGCCGGGTTGCGAGCAGGAGTTGTGTCAGGCTGATTTCGCCGGCGCGGTAGGCCGCCGTTGATAGGCGCTGATTTTCCTGCAGGCCTTGCAGGACCATCTGCTCCAGCCGTTTCACCCGTCCGCGCAGGCTGTCCAGTTTTTGCCAGAGGGCGCGCACATTCGCCTGCGTGTCCCGAATGGCGGCCTGTCGTTCGATCTGGACCTGGCTAAGCTCGGTGCTTGCCTTGCCGATACCGGCGGCATTGCGGCGAAACAGCGGCAGCGGCAGTGAAACACGCACGCCCGAGAGCTTTTCGCGTTCATTGCCCGGCCCTTCGCGGCCTGAGAACAGACCTATGGTCACATCCGGATACGCTGCCGCACGTTCCAGACCCAGGCGGCTGCGCGCCGCCTGCTCCTGGTGGTCGAGGGCGCGCAGTCGGGGACGATTCGCAGCCGCAATCAGCATTTGGTCCAAGGTGTATGGGAGCGCAGCGGGAGCAGAGAGTGATCCCTGCGCGTCAGGCAGTGCCTCGGCAGGCAGCTGCAGTGTTGCCGCGAGATCGGCGCGGGCCTGTATGAGCTGTTCGCGCACCGACTCAAGCTGGTTGGCGGCGCGTCCCAGCTCGACTTCGGCGAGATTGTTGTCGAGCCTGGTATCCTCACCCGCCGCAAAGCGTTTCCGGGCGACAGCGACGTTGTCCTTGATCAAGCCGACAAGTTGGGACTCCATGTCCACCCGTGTCTGGAGTCCGAGTACGTGGACAAACTTTCGCTCGACTTCGGCGCGCACCTGTTGGCGCGTGTCCGCGACGCTCTCCTTGAGTGCCGATAAATCCAGCTCGGCGGCTCCACGACGATAGCCGTGCTGGCCGGCAATCTCCAGCGTCTGCGAGATCTCGGCACCCCATTCGCTGTGGACATCATTTCCGGATCCGGGCTGAGGTACCTGGCGGCGCAAGCCTTCAACGGTCAGTTCCGGGTTGTTCCAGAGCAGCCCAGCGGTATCGGTAAGCTGCCCATCGGCGGCGGAGAAATTTGCCTCTGCCGCCTTGAGAATGGGGTTGGCTTCTTCGGCAACCTGCCAGGCGCGTGTCAGGGTCAGCGGGGGCTCTGCCGCTGGCGCAGCGAACGCGGCAATCGTTAGAGCCAGTGCGACGGTGAAACGGGCCAAGCGCCCGCAATGGATGGTCGAAAGCATATCTCGTCGAAATCTCCGTTTGATGGATCGGGGGGAGAAATCCGACGGAATGCGAGCTCGCCTGCAAGAAAGCAGGCAGAGCGACAACCGGAAAGCTGGAGACTGGGAGCGTCCCGCCGGATCAGGCGGCGGGTAGCCAGTCGGGCCGATCAGGGCCCTCGATAAAGACGGTGGGGATAAGGCTGCTTTCCGGCCAGACTACCGGGAATGTCGACGCGGATGACGGTGTGTCAAGCAATGAGGACGCCACGCCGACGCTGCCATGATGGCAGAAGCCGCAGTCTGCATGAGGGGGCGCCGATCCGCTATCGCCTGTGTTCTCCTCATGGCTGGCCTGATGCTGGTGCGCGTCATGTCCGAAATGCTGGCCAGCGCTGCCCTGTTCGTGCTCGCAATAGGCTTTCGCCGTCGCCCAGGTGGACTGGAGCGGCAGCATCACTATCAAAAGGACGAAGAAGAAGCGTCTAAACATGGGGCGCGATTGTATATTCACTATGGCGAGTCTAATAAAGGGCATTCCTGAGCGCCTGCTATTCCTGAGTCACCCTTCTTGCACGCCCCGGCGGCCTGCGCCGGAACTGGCAGCCCACGAAAAAGCTGGTAAGTTGCCGCGCAGCCGAGGCATCATCAGGCAGCTGTGCTGCCGGGAACGGGACGCACTGTAAGAGACTGGCCACGTCGAATCGCGAACAGTGCGATTACAAATTCGTAATGTCGTAGGCTCGTCGCCTCTGTGGTCATCCGCGCGTGGAGATTTTGATGGTCGAAGACGAGGCAAAACTCGCCGAATGCCTCCGCAAGGCGCGGGCTGAAAGCAGCGACGTCGTTCAGGCAGCCATACTGGAGCAACACACGTCCGGAGCTTGTAATGAGTAAACCGATGGTACCTATGGCGAGCGCGCGCCCCCCAACTATCCGGGTTGCTGGACGCACTGCGCGGCCTGATTCGACAGGGTCGCCATCTGGCGCTACGCGCCGTAGACATGGTGCAAACCTGCTGGGAAGTCGGTCGCCACATCGTGGAGTTCGAGCAAGACGGGCAGGCGCGTGCCGCGTACGGCAAGCGCCTCCTACCGCGATTGTCCGAGGCGCTTGCGGCGGAGTTTGGCAGAGGTTTCGACGAGCGCAATCTGCGGCATATACGGTCGTTTTATGCCGCATTTCCAATTTGGGACGCAGTGCGTACCGAATTGAGCTGGACGCACTACCGCTAGTTGCTACGCGTATCCGACGTCACCGCTCGGCAATGGTACATGCAGGAGGCCGCCGTCCAGAACTGGAGTTCGCGCGCCATCGATCGGCAGATCGACACGCTCTATTACGATCGCCGCTTGCTCAGCCAGGACAAGGCCAGCGTAACGGAGGAGGCCAACGAGAACATGGCCGCTTTGCCGCACCGTCCGCGCGAGTTTGTGCGTGACCCGGTGATGCTTGAATTCCTGGGGCTGCCCGGCACGGGCAAGCTCCTCGAAGCGACGCTGGAACAGGCCTTGATGGACAAGCTGCAGGGCTTCTTGCTGGAATTGGGCAAAGGCTTTGCCTTTGTTGCTCGCCAGCAGCGTATCAGCACCGAGTCGCAGGACTTCTACATTGACCTGGTGTTCTACTACAACTACCTGCTCAAGTGTTTCGTGCTCGTCGACCTCAAGACCGGAAAACTGACGCACCAGGACATCGGGCAGATGGACATGTATGTCCGCATGTACGACGACCTCAAACGTGGCCCGGACGACAACCCCTCGGTGGGCATCGTGTTGTGCGGCGACAAGGATCATGCGGTGGTGCGCTATTCGGTCCTGCACGACAGCGCGCAGCTGTTCGCCACCAAGTACCGGCTTGTCTTGCCGTCCGAAGAAGAGCTTCGGGCCGAACTGGAGCGTGAGCGCGAAGCGATAGAGATGGCCCAACGCTTGAGAGAGGGTGAATGAACCTCCCCTTTTTCACCGAGGCGCTGTCGCTGCAGATGATTCTGGAGAGCGTTCAGGAAATTTTAGCCGCTAAAATCGGGCACGCTCGAATCCCGGCTGGGTACTGGTCACTTTTTCGCGGAATATACCCGGAGATCTCCCAGCAACCTTAGTCAGCGGCTTTGCTGCCGGCGTAGTCGTTGGTTTCGGCCCAGCACCCTCCCCTTTCTGGCGTACTTTGACTTCCGTGTTCTGGGAAGTCCCCTTATTGAAGACCCACCTTGCGCTGCTCAAGTCGCACGTACGCAGTAATCTGTGCGACGTCGTCCGGGGTAAGTCCGGGAACTGGCACCATGTCCCCGAATTTCCAGTGGTGCGCGCGCGAACCGTTTGCTACTGCCAACTGGAAAGAGGCGTCGCTGTGATGTGAGGGCTGGTAGATCTTGTTCAGCATTGGAGGCCCCTTGTCACTGCCTTGCAGATCGATGCCGTGGCAGGAAGCGCAGCTCTTGTCGAAGAGGATTTTTCCCGCTGCCGGGTTGGGCATCAGCCCCGGGCTTGGCTGCGGCACTTGCAGGTTTTGCGCCGCAGCGGGCAGGCTGACGAAGACCGCGGCGCCGATGAGCAGCGCGATCAGGCTAAGCCGCAGGTGGATGCTGGGATCGCTAGCGGCGATCGCGATGGTTCGCTGGAAAATTTTCTTCACCTATGCTTTTCCTCCGTGGTCGTGGTGGCTGCCGGCCCCCGGTGGTGGTGCCGAGCAGCATGAGTGTGGTGGCGATTTGGCATGCGCTTCCGCGTTGGCCTTGCGCCAGTCACGAAAGTCGTCGAGGAGTCGCTTCAACCAGAGAAACATTAGCCCCTCCATTCAGGTTGGTGATCGGCGAGTGTCCTGGGTCGCCGATGCATGAATCATTTCGTTTGACTGCCATGCATTCCGGGCATCATCGGCATTCCTTGCTGGCCTTGCATTCCCATGTTGTCATGGCCGCCTGCCATTGGGCAGCCAGCGGCACTCATGTACCCCATCATGGCCTGCATGTCCTCCATCTGTGCCGCCATCATCGGCATGCGTGCGTCGGCGCTTTCGGTCTTCTGCATGGCCTGCATGCGCGTCTGCATGGTCTGCATTCGGGCCTGCATCTGTTCTTGTGTCGGCGCTGCAGGCGCTGTCTTCTCGGCTGCGTGCAGGACGAGCGGCGTACCGAGCGTTGCCGTGAAGGCGATCAGTGCGAGATGCCGGGATAAGTTCTTCATTGCCATTCCTTATTCGTTGGTGGGCTGCTTGTTGCTGGCAGTATTGACAGCGCGTTACATTGAGCAGTATTGACGGCGAACACCGACAGGGAGGTGACTAGAGAATGACATTTCTGTCATTTCTCGTACTACTTGCTTACCGTTGGCGTGAAGCGGACCTGCTCGGCAGGTCTTGCTGGGCGGCATTGCCGTCATCTCCTAAAGCATGCAATGAGAGAACCGATCCGACACCCTCCTAGGCCATGATATTCACACCGCCATCCACGTAAACCGTGCTGCCAGTCAGACGGCGAGCGTAGGGGGTAGCCAAGAAGGCGCAGGTGAAGCCAATGTCCATGATGTCCACCTGCTCACCGATTGGCGCGCGCTGCACTGCTTCGTTGAGCAACAAATGGAAATCTTTGAGTCCCGAGGCCGCCCGTGTCTTGAGTGGCCCCGGCGAGATTGCATGGACGCGGATGCCCTGATGCCCCAATTCGTAAGCCAGGTAGCGACAGGCGGATTCCAGCGCCGCTTTCACGGGCCCCATCACGTTGTAGTTCGGCACCACTTCATTGGCACCGTGGTAGCTCATGGCGAACATCGCCCCACCCTGATCCATCAGCGGTGCCGCCAGTCGAGCCATGCGAATGAACGAGTGGCAGGAAATGTCCATTGCCTTGGCGAAGCCTTCCGCCGAACAGTTGAGCAGCCCTCCCTGCAGGTCCTCCTTGGGTGCAAAGGCGATCGCGTGCACCAGGATGTCGAGGCGGCCCCATGTTTTGGTGACTTCCTCGAACAGCGCTTCGAGTTGGCCGGGCTGACTGACATCGAGAGGCATGAAGATCGGAGCGTCCAGCGTCTTCGCTAGCGGCTCGACGTACGGCCTTGATTTTTCGTTGAGGTAGGTGATGGCCAGGTCGGCTTCCAGTTCACGGAAGGCCTTGGCGCAGCCATAGGCAATGGAGTGCTCATTGGCAACGCCAACGATCAGCGCCTTCTTGCCCCGTAGCGGAGGATGCGGGATTTCGATAGTCATGGTGTTTACACTTTGAGAGAGAGATTTGAGGAACTGCCCGCCATGCTGGGCAATAAGACGCTTTCATGTTGCGACTTCAGCGCGCCGCGCGACCGGAGGACTGTGCGCCGGCCTGCTTTAGATACCGGTAGTAATCGCTGTCCGTCGTGAGGATCACCGTCGAGTTCTTGTTCTGGCCTTCCTTGTAAGCCTCTAGCGTGCGCGAGAAGGCGTAGAACTCCGGGTCGCCGTTGTAGGCCGCTCCATACACGCGCGTCGCTTCGGCGTCCGCCTTGCCTCGCACCTCCTGGACCTGCCGGTAGGCCGTGGAGCGGATCTGACGCAGCTCTTTTTCCATGGTGCCCAGGATCTCGGCGCTGCGGCCTTCGCCCTCGGAGCGGAACTGCGCGGCGATGCGCTTGCGCTCAGAGACCATTCGGGCGTACACCTTCTCGCGCACGCTTTCGACATAGTCCAGGCGCTTAATGCGCACGTCCACCAGCTCGATGCCGTACTGCGGCATGACCTTGCGCGCCTCAGCCAGGATGGTTCGGGTGATCTCTTCGCGCCCGCGCACGACTTCCTTCTTCAATTCCTCGCGTACTTCGGCGGGCACCTCTTCCAGGATCTCCCCCTTAGGCACGACCCATGATGCGCTGCGCACGAGCTCCACGAGTTCGCTGCCCGACACCTGGTCGCGCACCACCGAGTCGATGATGTCGTTCAGGCGTGAGCGTGCGCCGGCCTCGGTGGCGACACTCTCGAGGAACTTCTTCGCGTCGGCGATGCGCCAGCGGGCCGTCGTGTCGATCCAGATGAATTCTCGCCCTTTGGTCGGGATCTGGTTGGGGTCACCGTCCCAGATCAGGATGCGTTTCTCGAAACGGCGCACCTCCTGGATGAACGGTACCTTGAAATGCAGCCCAGCCTCGGTGACCGGCGCGCCCACGGGTCGGCCAAATTCGACGATGACGGCCTGCTCGCCTTCTTCCAGCGTGTAGAACGTCGCAGAGAAGGCGATGACGGTCGCCAGCGCGAGCAAACCCAGTCCGAGGTTCAGTGTGCTGTTCATGGCTGCTTTCCTACG
>DPSD01000012.1:4867-6955 GCA_003538495.1 Accumulibacter sp. | reverse complement strand
TCGACTCGCACCTCGCCTTTCTCGCTTCGGTCGGCTCGGTAAGTCCCTACGTGGGACTGTTCGGAACGGTCTGGGGAATCATGCATTCGTTCCGGGGCCTCTCCAACGTCGGCCAGGCGACGCTCTCGGCGGTTGCGCCGGGCATCGCCGAAGCGCTCGTGGCAACGGCCATCGGCCTCTTCGCGGCGATTCCGGCGGTGGTCGCCTACAACCGCTTCGCGCACGAGATCGACCGCCTCTCGTCGCGCTTCGAGTCGTTCATGGAGGAATTCTCGAACATCCTGCAACGGCAGGTGAGGTAAGGCCATGCGTCCCCGCCGTCTGAAGAACGAGATCAACGTCGTCCCGTATATCGACGTCATGCTGGTGCTGCTGGTCATCTTCATGGTTACCGCGCCGATGATGACCACCGCCAGCATCGACGTGCCGTCGGTCGGAAAAGCGGCACAGCCGCCGGCGGAAGCGCTGCAGGTGCTGATCCGCGCCGACGGCTCGCTGGCGCTGCTGGCGCCGGGAGATCACGAGCGTACGATCAGCCGTAGCGAGTTGTCGGCGGCGATCCTCGCCGCACAGGCGAAGAACCCGGAGCAGGCGGTGGTCATCGCCGGTCACCGCAGCGTCAAGTACGAAGCAGTGCTCAAGGTCATGGACGACCTGCAGCGGCAGGACGTCAAGCGCATCGGCCTGCTCGTTCAGCCAACCGGCAAGTGAGTTGCCGAGCCGTGGAACCCGAAGACGCCGCAACGCGACCGCTGCCAACCGACGATCCGGCCAAATGGCCGTCGCTGGCTCTGTCGGCGATTGTGCACCTGCTGCTGATCGCGGCGCTGTTCTTCGGCGTGCAATGGAAAAGCCAGGCGCCAAAATCGGTCGAGGTCGAAGTCTGGCGTAGCGCGCCAGCGCCGACGGCCGCCAGCCGACCCGTAGAAGTGCCGCCCACAAGGCCTGAACCCAGGCCAGAACCGAAGCCAGAACCGAAGCCAGAGCCCCAACCCGTACCGAAGCCGGCGCCCAAGCCCGAGCCGAAGCCGATCGCCAAACCCGAGCCGAAGCCGGAGCCCAAGCCCGTGGTCAAGCCGGATATCCCTCTGAAGGAAGACAGGAAGGTCAACGAACAGCCGAAGAAAGAGGATCCGAAGCCGAAAGAGACACCAAGGAAAGAAGAGCCAAAGCCCAGGGAAGCACCGAAGAAAGAAGAGCCGAAGCCCAAGGAGCCGCCGAAGAAGGAGGAGCCGAAGCCCAAGGAGGCACCGAAGAAGGAGGAGCCGAAGCCGGAACCACGGCCAAGTTTCGAAGATGAACTGAAACGAGAGCAGAAGCAGCTGCAACAACAGAAAGCGGCGCAGGAAGCAAAGGAAAAAGCAGCCGAGAAGGCAGCAGAGAAAGCGGTTCGCGATCAGCGCGCACGTGCTGACGCCGAGGCGCGTCAGCGCAAGGAGTTGCAGGCCGAGGAGGCAGCAGCCGAACGCGCGCGCGGCCTGGCCAAGTACAGAGACGCGGTTCGTGGCAAGATTCGCGGCAACATCGCTTTACCGCCCGGTGTCCAAGGTAACCCCGAAGCCGTGTTCGAGGTAACGCAGCTGCCCTCCGGCGACGTGCTCGACGTCAAGATTCGTCGGTCAAGCGGCAACCCGGCACTCGATGCCGCCGTCGAACGTGCGATCCGTAAGTCTTCACCCTTGCCCAAGCCCCCGCAGCCGGAGCTCTTCGAGCGCATCCTGAACATCCCCTACCGCCCACGTGACGAATAGCGGGTCCCGCGAGCGCGACGACAACGACCGCCGTCATCAGGCCAGGTGGATGATCCAATGAAGCGATGGCCTGTGCTGCTCCCGAGCAAGCCTAGCAAAGGCCTGGCCTGCTTCTGCTCGGTGACTGAGCCTTGTGTTTCGTTGGCCGTCGACGGCAATCGCCAGGCGCAACGCCTGGAAGTCGTCCGGCGCAACTGCCGCTGCCTGCACTTGCACTGGTATCGGATCAACCCGGTTTGTGGCTGGACGTACGTGGGCATCAAGGCTTGGGCGCCGTACGCCACTCGGGATCTACGTCACCGGACGAGAGTGGCTGTGTCGCCTTCGAGCGCAGCGA
>DPSD01000012.1:4322-4587 GCA_003538495.1 Accumulibacter sp. | reverse complement strand
TCGCCTTCGAGCGCAGCGACAAGAAGGTTGCCTGGATGTCGGATTTCGAAGCCACCGCGAAATCTGCCGAGCAGGTCAATAGTACCGCCTGGCCAGCTTGCCTGAGTCGCCAGGTGGCGATGGTCAATCCGCTTTCCGGTCATCGCCGCAGCGCAGTCCGACGGTGATACTCGGTGCCACTAACCTGAGGAAGGCGGGGCTGGCGATTGAGTGCGCTCGGCGTTCCGCCTGCCACCAAGGTGGGCTGTGCTGGCACAGTGGCGCG
>DPSD01000012.1:294-4048 GCA_003538495.1 Accumulibacter sp. | reverse complement strand
AGGTGGCGCGAGCCACACCAACCAGGCTTTCCGGGATCTTTCTTTGATCGTCTCGGTCTGGAGCCGTTGCGCGATACACGGCAACGACTCCGGTGGGTTCAATGAGCCGCCGGATGCTGAACCGCAGGTCGGGTGCTGTGAGTGGGTGACGGAGGGATCTCCGTCCCCTACTCGACTGCGCTCGGAAGTGTCTCCAACCGTTCCGGAGGTCTCCAGGCTTACTTGGTTACAGCCGGAACGGTAGCTGGGGCGACGCCTGTGGCGGCCGGGGTGGCTTCCATTTTTCCGGTCGCGGCGGATTTCGGTGCTGTCTTGTGGGTGGTCGCTTTCACTGTCGGTTTGGCGTCATGCATCTTCCCTTCGGCCAACACCTCGGGCTTGGCGGTCGCGGTCACTGCCGTGGCGGTGACCGCCGGGGTTGCGATAGCGGGGGTTGCCGCGGCCGGTGCGGCAACAGCTGGCTTGGCCGCCTCAACGGCCTTGGTTGCGCCAGTGGCAGCCGGGGTCTCTGCGAAGGCGACGGTGGTGACGGCAGCGGCGAGGGCGAGGGCGATGATATTCTTGAACATGTGGGTCTCCTGACGTTGGTTGGTGTAGGTTCGCTCGGCCGGTTCCGTGTTTCCATTGTTTCGTTTCGGCCTTGCCACCAGTAACGCGGCGGCCCGCAAGCGCGATGTCAGGGCATGCGTAACGTCGCGTAACCCACTGTAACTGCATCGCGGTCCTCGGGATCGCGCTTCATCTGGCTTTGGCAAGCATCGCTTTCATCGCCGCCAGCCGGTCGGAGTTGGTGGCCTTGTCCGGCGCGGCCGCGCTCTGGCCGCCCGAAAAGCGCAGGTCTTCGCTACCCATCTCGGTGATGAATCGCGACGGCTCGCAGGGAATCGTTTCGCGGCCCTGCTTCCGTCGCTCGCCATAGCTCAGGTGCAGCGACCGCTGCGCACGGGTAATGCCCACGTACATCAGCCGGCGCTCCTCTTCGATGCGCCCGTCGGCCTGTGCTTCGCGGTGTGGCAGAACCCCCTCCTCGATGCCGATCAGAAAGACGTGCCTGAACTCCAGCCCCTTGGCCGCGTGCAAGGTCGACAGCTGCACCGCGTCGACGTCGGCTTCCTTCTGGTCGAGCATGGTGATCAGGGCGATGGTCTGGGTGAGGTCGACCAGGGTCCTGCTTTCTTCGCTGCCCTTCCTGCCCAGCCAGTCGCAGAACTCCTGGACGTTGCTCCATTTGCTTCGCGCCGCACGCTTTTCGTCGTGCTCGTTCAGCCAGTCTTCGTAGGCTATGGCCTTGAGCAGGTCGGCGACTACCGGCGCGGCCGGCTCGCGACGGGCACGTTCCTGCAGGCGCTCGATGAACTCGCAGAACTCGAGCAGCGGGGCGAGTTGACGTCCCGGGACGCGTTGCGCGAAACCTTGCTCGGTGGCCGCCGCGAACAGCGAGCGGTGACGTTCGCCGGCATAGCTTCCGAGCGCCTGCAGGGTGCTGGCGCCGACGCCTCGCCTGGGGGTGCTGACGGCGCGGATGAAGGCCGGGTCGTCGTCCTCATTCGCCAGCAGACGCAGGTACGCGGTGATGTCCTTGATCTCGGCCTTCTCGAAGAAGGACTGGCCGCCGGACAACAGATAGGGGATGCGCTGGTTGCGGAGGAACTGTTCGAGCGCTCGCGCCTGGAAGTTGCCGCGATAGAGGATCGCGTAGTCGCGAAAGGTCCCGCGATGTTCGAAGCGGTGCGCCTGCAGCTTCATCACCACCGCCTCGGCCTCCTTTTCGTTGTCCTGGCAGATGCTGACGGTGATCGGGTCGCCGTGGCCGAGGTCTGACCACAGCTGCTTGTCGAACAGTTTCTCGTTGTGCGAGATCAGCGCGTTGGCGGCCTTGAGGATGCGTACCGTCGACCGATAGTTCTGTTCGAGCTTGATCAGCTTGAGGCTCGGGTAGTCGCGCGGCAGTCCGCGCAGGTTCTCGATGTCGGCACCGCGCCAGCCATAGATCGCCTGGTCGTCGTCGCCTACCGCGGTAAACGCCGCGCGCGGTCCGGCCAGCAGCTTGAGCAGTCTGTACTGGCTGGCGTTGGTGTCCTGGTACTCGTCGATCAGCAGGTAGCGCAGGCGGTTCTGCCACTTCCCGCGCAGCTCTGGATGGTTTTCGAAGAGGGCCACCGGCAGCGCGATCAGATCGTCGAAATCGACCGCCTGGTACGCTTGCAGGGTCGCCGAATAACTGGCAAAGGCGTTGGCGGCGCTGAGTTCCGTATCGTTCCGGGCATCCTTGCGCGCCTCGTCCGGCGAACGCAGCGCGTTTTTCCAGTTCGAGATCAGCGATTGCACCTTTCGGATAGTCGCCTTGTCGACGCTGCCGGCGAGTTCCGAGACGATGGCCGAGCAGTCGGTGGCGTCGAGAATTGAAAAGTTGGGCTTGTAGCCGAGCGTGCGGGCTTCTTCGCGCAGGATGCGCACGCCGAGCGCGTGAAAAGTAGAGATCGTCAGCCCGGCCGCCGGCCTGCCGGCGAGCAGCTTGTTGACCCGCTCCTGCATCTCCTTCGCCGCCTTGTTGGTGAAGGTGATCGCGGCGATGTTGTCCGGGCTGAAGCCGCAGGATTCGATCAGGTAGGCGATCTTCTCGGTGATCACCCGCGTTTTGCCCGAGCCGGCACCCGCCAGGACCAGCAGCGGACCGTCGAGATAGCGAATTGCTTCGCGTTGCGCGGCGTTGGGGGACGACATCAAGGGATCAGGCTGAAAGGGGGGCGATTCTAGCATGGGGTCGCGAATGGTGGACCGGCCGGCATCGGCGCGGCAGCGGGAGCGGTGCTCCTCCTGCCGCTGGCTTCCGGGCGCTCGCCGCCCTTGCCACCTGGGCTGATTCGTCCGACCATAGCGGGCGTCGCTGCCAAGCCCCTTTGCCAATCCCGAGCCCCGCCATCATGCCGCCCCTGATCCGCCGTCTGCTTGTCGCCCTGCTGGTCGTCCTGATGATTGCCGCGGGCGTTTGGTGGGTGACCCGCCCGAAACCGGTGGCCGTGGTGGTCAGGGAGATCGAACGTGGCCTGGTCGAATCGACCATCGCCAACACCCGCGCGGGGACCGTCGAAGCCTGCCAGCGCACCAAGCTGTCGACCATCACCGGCGGCCGCATCGAGGTTCTGGCGGTGAAGGAAGGTGACCGCGTCCGCAAGGGCCAGTTGCTGATGAAGCTGTGGAACGACGACCAGCAGGCGCAGAGCGTCTGGTATTTGGCGCAGGTCGCTACGGCACGCCAGCGGGTCAATGAGGCGTGCGCCGTGGCCGCCAATGCCGACCGCGAAGCCGAGCGTCAGTCGGCCTTGCGGGCCAGGGGTTTCGTTTCCAGCGCCAAGGAAGAGACCGCCCGAAGTGAGGCGCATGCCCGGCGCGCTGGTTGCGACGCGGCCAAGGCCGACGTTGTCCAGGCCGAGGCGCGAGTCCGCCTGACCCGCGTCGAGCAGGGACGGACGGTGCTCTATGCGCCTTTCGCTGGCACCATTGCCAAGATCGTCGGCGAAGTCGGCGAGTACTCGACGCCGTCGCCGCCAGGCGTGCCGACGCCGCCGGCGATCGATCTGATCGACGATTCGTGCCTCTACGTCAAGGCGCCGATGGACGAAGTCGATGCGCCGCGCATCGCTGCCGGACAACCGGTGCGTATCAGCCTCGACGCGCTGCCGAGGCAGTCCTTCCCGGGCAAGGTCAAGCGCGTCGCGCCGTACGTCTCGGCGGTCGAGAAGCAGGCGCGCAC
>DPSD01000012.1:0-141 GCA_003538495.1 Accumulibacter sp. | reverse complement strand
ATGGACGAAGTCGACGCGCCGCGGATTGCTGCCGGGCAACCGGTGCGAATCAGCCTGGACGCGTTGCCGAGACGCTCTTTCGCCGGCCACGTCAAGCGCGTCGCGCCCTACGTTTCCGCGCTCGAGAAACAGGCGCGGACG
>DPSD01000274.1 GCA_003538495.1 Accumulibacter sp. | reverse complement strand
ACTGGAGTTCAGACGTGTGCTCTTCCGATCTTTAATGTGAAAGTCGCGTATGCGACTCACGAATCTCCCCTCCCCCTCGCGGATCGCTTGAATTACGACGGTCCGATCGCTTCAGTGGTGCGCCGTCGGCGACATCAGCAGGAGATGCAGGAACTTGTCGATCCCTTTGGCCAGCCAGACAAGCGTCTTGCGGGTTGCAGCGGCATAGAGGTCGCCGGTGGCGAGGCTGCGCTGGTATCGTGCGCGCTCAACGATGATCATCATCTGTTCGCGGTTGAGGTCGGTTTTCATTGCTTTCTTCCTTGTGTTGTTCTCGGTCCCCGAGACTGCAACGCTACTGTATTTGTTTGCCGATGCGCCGGCAAACGATCAATAATCAGCCAATGCGTGAGAATATCTCATTCATATGACTTACCGATTGCCCCCCCTCAACTCGCTGCGTGCCTTCGAGGTGGCCGCTCGCCATCTGAGTTTCAAGGATGCCAGCGAGGAACTTGCGGTCACGCCCACAGCCATCAGCCACCAGATCCGGGGTCTTGAAGAATACCTCGGCTTTCCGCTCTTTCACCGCCTGACGCGCGCGCTGGAACTGACGCGCCAAGGGCGGGCGATGCTGCCGAAGGTGCGCGAAGGCCTGGAATGCTTTGCTGCGGCGATCGAGAGCACACGCTTTCACGAAGCCGCCGGGCGCCTGCTGATCACGACGCCGCCGGCTTTCGCCAGCCGCTGGCTGATTCGCCATTTACCCGCTTTTACTGCCGAACACCCGGAGATCCAGTTGCACATGGCAGCGTCGGTCGATACGATCGATGCTCACGACGCTTCAGGTATTTCGGGGCTCGAAGGAATCGATGTGCGCGACGACGAGACCGAATTGTTCATTCGTTTCGGTCGGGGTCAATACGACGGCTGCCGCGTCGACCGGCTGTTCGTTCCGGCGTATGCCCTGGTGTGCAGTCCACGTCTGCTGTTCGGGATGCGGCCCCTGAATGTGCCGTCCGATCTGCGGCGACACAACCTTCTGCATGACGAATCGATCATGGAACTGATGGACCGCCCGACCTGGGCCGAATGGCTGCAGGTCGCAGGGGTCACTGGCATCGACCCGGATGCCGGCACGCATTTCAGCGACTCGGCATTGGTTCACGCAGCGGTGGTCGATGGCGTCGGGGTGGCTATTGCCTCAATACCGCTGGTCGAAGCCGAGGTCGCTGCCGGGCGTCTTGTGGTGCCCTTCGACATCATCATTCGCCGCACCCAGGCCTATTACCTGGTGGTGCCCCAGGCCGTTGCTGATCGCCCGATCGTCAACGTTTTTCGCCAGTGGTTGCTCAGCGAAGCAGCACAGGTTGCCGAGAAATAGTCGGGTCAGGCAATGCTTGCGAAAAGCGCCGGCCGAATCGTCCGGCGCTGAAGGCTTTACGCCGTGCTGGCCATCATCGGCGAATCGTCATTCTCTGCAGGCTCGGCTGCCGTCTTCGCTTTGCCGGTCGCCAGCTGATGTACCTCGGCAGTCAACTCGATGACCCGTAGCGAGAGTTGTTCGATGTCGCGCCTGGTCGCCAGGAGAACGAAATCGAGCGGCCGCAGAAAGCGTTCCCTGACCACCTGCTCGCCGCGCTGAATGGTGGTATTGGCGGTGTTCATCAGTTCGGCCGACTTCTCTTCGATCTGTTGGCACGCTTTCGGTTGCATGGCTTTACCTTCACGAACGAGCGTCTCGACGGTCCTGACACTGCTCCTGGTGGCCAGCGAATAAGCACCAAGACCACAAAGCCACAGCTTCCGTGCCGCTTCCTGAGCCTTCGTCAGGAGTTGCTCGTTGCCGACCCGATCGACCAACGCGGTGAGTTTCCTGCTCATGTGTTTCTCCTTTGTCTGACTGTATTTGAAATTTCCTGCAGTTGCCTTTGCAACCACTGCGGATCAGTCTAGCGGGAAGATCTAGAGGAAGCACACTAAAGGATTAGGCACGGTCCTCTGGAACGGCCGTCCCTTGATGAGGTATGCTTGGCGCGCCATGACGCCGGGACCAAGGCTGCCTGCGCTTGTCCGGAGAAAGATTGTCGGTGACCGCATGCCAAGGGGGTTCCTCGCAAACCCTTGCCAGTCTCACGGAGATGCGTCAGTCAGTTTGCAGGATAACCATACGAAGGGCGAAGGAAACCTCGATGAACAAACTTTCCTTGCTGGATGTGGCTTTCTTCATCGCCGAGTCGGAGGCCAGCCCGAAGCATGTGGGCGGCCTGATGATCTGCAAGCGCCCACCCCGAGCGAAAACCAGTTTTGCCGCAGATCTGTACCGGGAATTTCTCACCTTCACCGATGTCCAGGCGCCGTTCAACCGGATCATTCGTTTTTCTCTGACGGCCATGCCCAGCTGGGAGGAGTGCGATTCGGTTGAGCTCGGCGAGCATGTCTTCTATCACAAGCTGCCGCGCGGCAAGAACGGTCGGGAGGAATTGTACCGGCTGGTATCGGATCTGCATCAGCCGATGCTCGACCGCTTGCGGCCCTTGTGGGAAGTGCATGTCATTGACGGCCTGAGTGAGGCTCGTTTTGCCATCTATGTCAAGACCCATCACGCCAGCGCGGACGGCGTGACCATGATGCGCTGGGCTGTGAATTCGCTGTCCCCAAGCGCTGACGATCTCGAGCTGAAACCGCTCTGGTCCGTCCCGCACATCGCCGCTGGGACAAAGGAGAAGCGACTCCAGGAGAAAATGGCCAGGTCGCTGCTTGGCGATCTCGCGGGCGCCGGCAAGCATGTTCTGGGGATTGGCCGTCTTGCCGCGATGTTGCTGCTGGAGAGTGTCAAGCTCACCAAGAATGC
>DPSD01000277.1 GCA_003538495.1 Accumulibacter sp. | reverse complement strand
ATGGTCAATTACGACCTGCCCTGGAACCCTAACCGGTTGGAGCAACGTTTTGGACGCATCCACCGTATCGGCCAGACAGAGGTCTGCCATCTGTGGAACCTGGTTTCCGAGAACACCCGCGAGGGCGAGGTCTACCACACGCTGCTGCGCAAACTGGAAATTGAGCGTTTGGCATTGGGGGGCAGGGTATTTGATGTGTTGGGTAAGGCTATTGATGGCACCGAGCTACGCCAACTGCTTATCGACGCCGTCCGGTATGGCGATAAGGAAGAAGTGCGCGCCCGGCTTAATCAGATTGTAGAAGAACGCCTCGATCGTGTTCATTTGCGCCATCTCATCGAGGAACGGGCCCTCGCCCACGACTCCATGGACACCAGCCGCGTGCGTCGCATCCGCGAGCAAATGGAGCGGATCGAGGCCCGTCGACTTCAGCCCCACTTCATCGCCGCCTTCTTCATCGAAGCCTTCAAGCATTACGGCGGCAGCCTCAAGGAACGTGAACCCAAGCGCTATGAAGTCACTCATGTCCCAGCGCTCATCCGGTCGCGGGACCGGCAGATTGGTGTTGGCGCACCTATCCTGCAACGCTATGAGCGGATCTGCTTCGAAAAAGCGCTTATCAACGTGCCCGGCAAGGCTAGCGCCGAGTTCATCTGTCCTGGACAACCCCTCCTGGAGTCGGTCTCTGATCTCATCTTGGAGAGAAACCGTGAGCTGCTGAAGCGCGGCGCGGTGCTGATCAACGACGACGACCCGGGTGAGACTGTGCGAGTCCTGTTCTACCTCGAACATGTCGTTGCCGATGGGCGATTGGATACTTCAGGCAATCGTCGGGTCATTTCACGCCGTATGCAGTTCGTCGAGATTGACGCCAATGGCGAAGCCCGATCATCCGGTGCGGCTCCCTACTTGGACTACCGCCCCCTTAAGGAAGGAGAACACCCACTCATCCAGGCGGACTTGGCCGCGCCCTGGCTGGAACAGGACCTGGAGAAGGTGGCCGTCGAGCATGCCATCACTCATCTGGCTGTGGATCATCTCCTTGAAGTCCGCAGTCGCAAACTCGATCTGGTAGGACGAACCGAGCAGGCGGTCAAAGACCGGCTGACCAAGGAGATCAACTACTGGGATTTCCGCGCCAGCCAACTACGCGAACTGGAACTTGCCGGGCACCCCAATGCACGCGTGAACTCCGACAAGGCTCGCGGCCGCGCCGACGATCTACAGGTCAGGCTCAAGAACCGTTTGGAAGAACTCGCTCAGGAAAAGCAGATCGTTGCCCAACCGCCAGTCGTTGTCGGTGGCGCTTTGATCATCCCAGCCGGCCTGCTGGCCCGCCAGCGTGGTGAGCGCACGGAGGAATCCAGTCTGTTTGCCCATGAGGCCCGCCGCGTCGAAGCACTGGCCATGCAGGCGGTGATCGCCGTCGAAAACCAACTGGGCTTCGAGTCCAGCAATGTAGCCGCCCAAAAGATCGGTTACGACATCGAGTCTCGCGTGCCCGACTCAGGCAAGTTGCGTTTCATCGAGGTAAAGGGACGCATACAGGGTGCCAAGACCGTCACCGTTACCAAGAACGAAATACTCACCGCCTTCAACAAACCGGAGGATTTCATCCTGGCGCTAGTTTTGGTCCCCCCTGCGGATTTCCAAGGTGATGCATTTGCCGTGCAGGACGCTGAACCAGGCTATGGCTTGTACGAAGGATGCCGCGTGCACTACCTGCGCCAGCCTTTCCAACGGGAGCCTGACTTTGGGGCAACCAGTGTGAACTATGAACTCTCCGAGCTACTGGCTCGGGCTGGACGTCCCTCATGAACCTGTCGGAAGACACTAACCCGTGTGCGTCATGAGGATAAGTAGATGGGGGGCGGTGGCTGATAGCATGACCCAGAAGACCAAGAAAGGGGAGTTCGCTGTCGCCTGGAAGTCCACCAGCAACGGCAGGCAGCCCGCTCCATTATGCCGGACAACCACCCGGCGGCAAACCCGAACTCACCGCCTCACCTCAACGCCAAACCGCTCCCGCTGCCTCGCCCACTCCACCGGAAACGGCTGCATCAAGTCCTTCAGCGTCAGGGTCGCAGGCTGTTTCCCCGCAAGAATGGCTTCCACGATGTCCGGTGCCAACAGCGCCAACCGGATCACACGACTCACGAACGAAGGCCCGATGCGTTCCGCTTTGGTTCCGCTTTGGCGATCTCGTCCAGGCAGCCGTAGGTACCGTTCTCCAGCAGCTTCTGCCAGCGAAATGCCCGCGCGACCGCCTTGATCATGGTGTTGTCGATCGTCGCCATCGGCACCGGGTTGCCGTGAGTCCCATCCGGCAATACGATCACCTTGCGCCCACCTCGCCGCTTGAAGGTCATTGGCAGATCCACAGAAATGACATCGCTATCCATCACGCAGCCTTTCTCCCTGGCATCACGGACTGGATCAGTTCCTTCATGCCCGCCGCTTTCATGTCGATGCGCAGGCCCGTGGGGCTGACCGTGACCCGTTCCACGAGCAGTTGAACGATCCGCGCCTGCTCGGCGGGGAAGAGTTCGTCCCACACCGGCTCGATCGACTGCAGCGTCAGAATGACCTGCTGTGCGTCTGCTGCCGGATCCAGCGCTACCACCTCGCGGATGGCCTGCGACATGACCTCGGGCGCCTGCAATACCTTCCTGACCTGCGCGATCACCGCCGCCTCGATCTCTCCGGCTGGAACACGAGACACCGAGCACGCATCCTTGCCGATCTTCATCGACGCCGTATTGACGTAGTAGCGATACAGCTTGTCGCCCTTGTAGGTGGCGCCGGGCGTCATGGCCCAACCATCATCGGCGAAGATCAGGCCCTTCAATAGTGCAGGCGCCCGCGATGGACGGTTCTGCCGAGCACGTTGTTCCGACTCCCCGCGGCCCAACATCGCCTGCACCTGCTCCCAGACGGCACGGTCCAGGATCGCGTCATGCTCGCCAGCGAAGTGCTTGCCCTTGTAGGCAGCGACGCCGATGAACACCGGATTCTTGAAGAGTTTGTACAGGTAGCCCTTGTCGATCAACTTGCCGGTACGGGTCGTGTCCTTGAGCGTCGTCCACGACTTCGTCGTCACCCCCTCGGCCCGCAGTTCCCGGCACAAGGTGGTCATCGACCCGAGCGCGATGTACCGCTCGAATATCCGCCTGACCAGCGCCGCCTCGGTGGGGTTTGGCACCAGCTTGCGCTCGACGACATCGTACCCCAGCGGGGGCATCCTGCCCATCCAGATACCCTTGGCCCGACTGGCGGCGATCTTGTCCCGCACGCGTTCGCCGCCAAGTTCCCGCTCAAACTGCGCAAAGGACAGCAGGATGTTTAGCGTCAGCCGCCCCATCGACGTGGTGGTGTTGAACGACTGCGTGACGCTCACGAAGGTCACCTTCTGCGCGTCGAACAGTTCGACCAGTTTCGCGAAATCGGCCAGTGATCTCGACAGGCGGTCGATCTTGTAGACGACGATCACATCGACCAGGCCTTCGCGGACATCGTCCAGCAGGCGCTGGATGGCAGGCCGGTTGAGGGTGCCGCCGGAGTACCCGCCATCGTTATAGGCGTCGTCCAGCGCCACCCAGCCTTCGGACTTCTGCGAGGCGATGTAGGCTTCGCACGCATCGCGTTGGGCATCCAGAGAGTTGTAGGCTTGATCCAGCCCTTCCTCGGTGGATTTCCGGGTGTAGATGGCGCAGCGCAGTTTCCGGGTGATGGCGCTCATGCCGGCCTCCGGGCGCGCAGGCCAAAAAACATCCAGCCATTCCAGACCGTGCCGGTGATCGCTTTGGCGATTGCCGACAGCGACTGGTACCGCTGGCCCTGGAACTCGAAGTGATCAGGCTGCACCACGACCTCGTAGGCGGCGCCCTGCCATTCCCGGATCAACTTGGTCCCGGCGACCGGGCGCTCATCCACACGCCGGCTGCGAACCCGCGCCTTTCCGCCGTCGAGTTGCTCGCCGAGTTGCTCCAGGCGTTTCACGGTGCTCGTCTTCAGTCCGCCATGCGCCAGTTCCTGCAGGCGATAGGCCAGCCGGTTCTCCAGAAATCGCCGGTTGTAAGCGGGCGGCTCGGTGTCGAACAGGTCGCGCCACAGTTTCTTGAGTTCAGGAATCGGGGTGGTTTTGAGGGCCACCACCCGGGCCAGTACGTCAGTCATGCCATGTCTCCGTTGGGGTTCAGAACAGGGTCATGAACGCGCTGTTCGGTGCAGGTATCAAGGGCTTTCTGGCGCGCCTGCAGGCGCAGGACGCCGTAGGCCAAGATCATGGCGATGGCGCGAATCGGCGACACCGCGCCGGCTCGCGGGACCTCGTCGCGGTTCATGAGGGCGTCCGTTTCATGTAGTCCAGGAGAATCTGTTGCACGTCGGCCTTGGTCTGTCGGCGCACGGCCACGAGTTCATCGACGGTGTCTCTGGCGACGATGCGATGCACATAGACCTCGCGGTTGTGGCCAGCCTGGGCCTGGCGTGTGGGGCCAATACGTTCCAGAATCTGCTGGTCCTCTTCGAGATTCCAGCCACTGGAGAAGTAGGCCAGGATGTTGCCGCCATCCTGGAGGTTCAACCCGTGCCCGGCGCTGGCCGGATGGGCGACCAGGAGGGGAATCTTGCCGGCGTTCCAGTCGCGCAGCGTCTGCGGGTTCTTGTCCAGGTGGCGTGCTGCTCTGCCGAACCTCTTGAGAATCCGGGCTAGGTCGGAACGGTGTCGCGGCCAACCTGAAACTGGTCGCCGTCAGCCGGCATGAAAGTGGCTGTCCTTGGGCTGGATGTTCTTTGATCGCTTTATCGAGATCTGGTTTTTCTTCGCTGTTTCTGTCTTCTTCGGTTTTCTTTCCAGATCGTGTAGTAGCCCGTCTTGTGATGAAGCGGGAGGTGACACGAGATGGGCAGAGAGAAGCGGGACCCATGCGTGAACTGCGGTCAGGCGTTTGTGCCGGACACGCGTAACGCGCGGCATCAGCGTTATTGCGGAGCCGCGGCGTGCAAGGCGGCAAGCAAGCGGGCCAGCCAAGCCAAATGGCTCGCCAAGAATCCCGACTATCACCGCGGACCGGAAGCCACTGCGCGA
>DPSD01000275.1 GCA_003538495.1 Accumulibacter sp. | reverse complement strand
CTTCCTGTTTACCGATATCGAAGGCTCGCCGAGCCGGTGGGAGCGCGAGTGATCGTCGCTGTTCGAGGTTGTCCAGGAACTGCCGGTGGCAGCGGATCAGCGACGTGCGCTCCTGCAGGATCTTGAGGCTCAGTTCGGTGGTTCCCTGCCGCTGCTTGCCGATGACCTGCACGCCGGCGAGGTCGGTGTGGATGAATTCCACTTCGTCGAGCGCCAGCAGGAAGATGCGGTTGCGGCCGAAACAGGGAATCTGGCGCAGCTTTTCGGTCGATCCCGGAAATGCTCTGGGGGAGTGGCGTACTCCCGAGCGCAACCAGTCGAGCGTGCGGGCGAGACGCTGCGGATCGATGGGTTTGAGGAGATAGTCGGCGGCGTGCTCCTCGAAAGCCTTCAGGGCGTGTTCGTCGTAGGCGGTGACAAAGACGATCTGCGGCAGCGCCGAGGCGTCGATCATGCCGACCATTTCGAGACCGCTGAGGCGCGGCATCTGGATGTCGAGGAAAACCACGTCGGGGCGCAGGCGATGGATGGCCGACAGCCCCTCGATGGCATTGGCGCATTCGCCCAGGACCTCGACGTCGGGGGCAGCAGCCAGCAGCGCCTTGAGTTCCTCGCGCGAGGGCGCTTCGTCATCGATGATCAGTGCGCTCAGCATGGCGCCAGCTCCTCTTCCACCGGCAGACGAATGGCGACGCGCGTCCAGCAATCGGGTTCGCAGCTCACCTCGATGCCGTAGGCCGCGCCGTAGCGAATCTTGATCCGCCGATCGACGAGGTTCATTCCCAGTCCGTCGCCATCGGGCAGGGGTCGATACAGGCCGGCGCTGTCTTCGATCATAATGGTCAGCACGTCGGCCTGGCGTTCGGCGCTGACCCTGATGGTGCCGGGTTCGAGCATCTGCGAAATGCCGTACTTGATCGCGTTCTCGACGATCGGCTGCAGCGAAAAGGCGGGCAGACGCAGTGGCAGCAGCTCGTCCGGGATGGAAAACACGACGTCGAGGCGATCGGCGAAGCGCGCCAGTTCGATGTGCAGGTAGGCATCGACGTGTTCGATTTCATCGCCGAGCGTGGCCTCGTTGCCGACCCGCTTGAGGCTCTTGCGGAAGAAGGTCGACAGGTACTGCACGAGCTGTCGCGCGGCTTCCGGGTCGCGGCGAATGACCGCCGCCAGCGTGTTCAGCGCATTGAACAGGAAATGCGGGTTGATCTGCGCCTGCAGGAGCTTGATTTCCGATTGCGCGAGCAGCCGCTTCTGCTCCTCGATCCGGCCGGCCAGGACCTGGTTCGAGAGCAGGCGGGCGATCCCTTCGCCGAGAGTGCGATTGAGCGAGGAGAAGAACTTCCGCTTCGGTTCGTAGAGCTTGATCGTCCCGAAGACGCGGTTCTCTTCGCCGCGCAGCGGGATGACCAGGCACGAGCCGAGCTTGCAGTCCTTGCTGACTGAACAACAATAGGGAACGGTGGCGCCGTCGGCATAGACGACGTCATTGTGTTCAATCGCGTGCCGGGTGTGTGGCGAGGCAATCGGCGTGCCCGGCAGGTGATGGTCGGCGCCGACGCCGACGAAGCCGAGGAGCTTCTCGCAATCGGTGATCGCCACCGCGCCGACGCCGGTTTCTTCCTGAATGACTTTCGCCATGCGGCTGCAGTTGCTCTCGTTGAAACCCTGCATCAGCACGCCGACCGAGCGCTCGGCGATACGCAGCGCTTTCGCCGAGAAGGCGATCGAATACTTCTCGAGCGTCTCCCGGCGGTCGAGGATCAGGCGCATGAAGAGGGCCGCGCCGAGGGCGTTGGTCAGCGTCATCGGCAGCGCGATATGCGCGACCAGCCGGGCGGCCTGATCGAAGGGTCTGGCCATCAGCAGGATGATCAGCATCTGCATCCATTCGGCGAACAGCGTCGTCCCGAGCGCGATCATCGGGTTGAGCAGTTGCTCGGCACGATGGCGGCGCAACAGGTAGAAGTGCAGACCGCCACCGATCAGGCCTTCGACAGTCGTCGACACCGCACAGGCCGTGTCGGTAAAACCACCGAGCGAATAGCGGTGCAGACCCCCTGTAAGGCCGACCGCCAGTCCGACGATCGGCCCACCGAGAAGCCCCCCAAGTACGGCGCCGATGGCGCGGGTATTGGCAATGGCGCCTTCGATCTGGAAACCGAGATAGGTGCCCATGACGCAGAAGCCGGAAAAGACCAAGTAACAGACCAGTTTGCCGGGCAGGCGCACGGTGACCTGCATCAGCGGCGCGAACAGCGGCGTCTTGCTCAACAGATAGGCAATCACCAGATAGACGCACATCTGCTGCATCAGACCGCCGATCAACGCCAGGTGATTGATTTCCTCGAGCATGGTCCGAATGTCCGAAAATGACTGCTACCGATTCTACGACCTTGGCGTGACAACGACAGTTCTAATGGAACAAGATCGAGCATCGGATGTTCTGCCACATCACCGCCAATTGGCACGAACGACCGCTAGTGAGCCGGCAGCTTGTGGTCAACCGGATCGGCAACACGACCACCGATAGCGGCTTGCGGATTAGGGCTGCGCTCGACGAAAACGCCTACTCGTCGGGAATCAAGCTCTCGGAGGAAGAACTTGCATTTGGATTATGCCGGACTTTCCGGTACATTACCGTACTTCCGCAGTACAAGCGCCACACAAGGAGAAACAATGGCTACCGGCAAGACAGCCATCTTGAGTCTTCGCATCGAACCGGGCCTGAAAGAAGCGCTGCGCGCTGCCGCCGAGCAGGAACACCGCAGCATCGCCAACATGGTGGAAGTGATGATCCGGGAGTATTGCGGGCGGAACAGCGTCGTCCTTCCCGAACAACCTGCACCCGTCAGCAGCAATCAGTCTCGCCTAGCCAACGAGACAAAATCGCCAAGAACCAAGAAAGACGCATGAACACCAAAGAAATCATCGACCGTATCTTCAAGGAGCCCGGCGTCCAGTTTGAACTGACGGAGTTCGAGAACTTCGGCAAGCCCATCCACGAGATCCTCTCCGTCTACCCGAAGGCCGCCACGACTGGCAAGGATGCGGGCAAGACGAAGTACTACCTGAAGAGCTTGATCCCGTTCTCGACCGGCAACGAGGAAGTGCAGGTCCATGCCGAGGGCGGAAAGTCGGCACCCGAGGAGATCGTCAGGCAGCTTTGGGTGTACAAGCTGATGCACCAGTACGGCTACCGGGCAGACGAGATCGACCTGGAAAAAGCCGTCCAGTTCGGCACCGAGGTCGGCACCAAGGCGGCCGACATCATCGTCTATACCGACGCGGCCAAGCTCACGCCGAAAATCATCGTCGAGTGCAAGAAGCCCAAGCGCAAGGACGGCATCGAGCAGCTCAAGAGCTACATGAACGCCAAGGGCGCACCGGTTGCGGTGTGGTCCGGACGATGCCTTCGAATACCTGCTGCCGACCGAGGCCAAGAAGAAGAAAGAGCAGTTTTTCACGCCGCGCCATGTCGTTGAAATGTGCGTGCGCATGCTCAACCCGAAGCGCACCGAATATGTCATGGACCCGGCCTGTGGGTCAGGCGGCTTTCTGCTGCACGCCATGGACTGGTGCTACCCCGCCAGGGACAACGACCAGCGCGAGCTGCGCAAGCACAGGTACGCGTCCAGGTACCTGTGGGGCATCGACTTTGAACAGCGCGCCGCCAAGACCTCGCGTGCACTGATGCTGATTGCCGGCGACGGGCACACCAACATCTTCGGCCCCGACGTCAGCAGCCTCGATCCTCGCACCTGGTACGAAAACGCTTCGGGCCAGGCGCTGATGCAGGGCCTGCGCCAGGCCAGGCTGGCCGCCACGAAGATTCCGGAAGGCGAGACCCTCAAGGACGACGACAAAGCCTGGGAATATTTCGACGAGCTGAAATTCGACGTGGTCCTCGCCAATCCGCCCTTCGCCGGCGAGATGAAGGATCGCAAGATGCTGGTTCGTTATGAACTAGCGAAACCAGCGCTGAAGCGTGCCGGCGACGACAAGGCGCCGAAGGAAGAGCGCGACGTGCTCTT
>DPSD01000537.1:13847-18105 GCA_003538495.1 Accumulibacter sp. | reverse complement strand
CGCCGACGACGGCGCCGATGATCGAGTGCGTCGTTGACACCGGCCAGCCGCGCATGGTGGCGACCATCAGCCAGATTCCAGCGGCCAGCAGCGCCGCCAACATACCGAGCATCAGCAGCTCCGGTACCGGCTCGAACACCTTGCCATCGATAATGCCCTTCGAGATCGTCGAGGCGACGCCGCCGCCAGCCAGATAGGCGCCGGCGAACTCCATGATGCCGGCCACGACGATGGCCTGCTTGACGGTAAGCGCCCCCGAACCGACCGAAGTACCCATGGCGTTGGCGACATCGTTGGCGCCAATTCCCCAGGTCATGTACAGGCCAAAGGTATAGGCCAGGATTAAGAAGATCGTTTGATGCTGCTCAATAATTTCCATCTTGCACCCTATAAAGATAGTTTCTTGGTGACACACGAAGCGCACGCCCAGGATCGGGAACACCGGGCTGCCAAAGGGGTTTGCCCACCCTCTGACTTCTGGTGCTCAGCGGGCGATCAGCAGACGCAACCGGTCACCGACCTTCTCCGCGTTATCGGCCAGATTGCCCACCCACTGGATCAATTGGTACCAGAACATCACCGACACCGGCTTGATGCTGTCTTCCTGGGCGAACAGGATGCCGCTGAGCGCGATGCCCATCAGGTCCGTGTCACTTTCCATCTGGCCCAGTTCCAGAACCATCGCGTTGACCCGGTCGACGTCACGACCGCGGAAACCCGTCTCAAGCAGTTCGTCGAGTTCCTCGATGATCTTGTGCGCCTGTTCGCAGGTCTCGAGGCAACGGGTCACGAATCGCATCAGCGGCTCGGCCATCCCCGGCGGCACTTCCATCTTGCGTTCGACCAGCAAGCCGGCGATGTCCTGCGCGGTGTCGGCGATCGCGTCCTGCATCGCCAGAAGCTCCAGCAGGTCCCGCCGGTCGACTGCCAGCAGCATGCTCCTCGGCAAATGGTCGCGCAGGTCGTTCTTGAGCGCGTCGGCTTCGCCTTCCTTGACAAAAATCTTGTCCTTCTGCGCTTCGACTTGCGCCCAGTCTTGCTCGATGACGGCGCTGAACAGTCCCGGCACCTCGGCGACGCACTCGGTTACGATGCGCATGTGTTGTTGCATCGGCTTGAACGGCGATTTGCCAAACAGAGCCGCAATCGGATTGGTGGATAACATTTGTCCTCCGCTATGGGTGGTAAGAGAAACTGAAAACAACTGAACAAAAACTGAAACGACTCGCTTCCGAAACGCAAGAAAGGCCCGCACGGCCTCCTCACGTCACCACATGCCGAGCCCCGAAAATCTTTACAAATTGTAGTCCAAAAGACGTCGGAAGGGGCGCTGCCGGGCACGATTTTGTGGCGCAAGTACCAGAAAATGCGAATTTTTTTCTGGCTTGACGTGAAATGGCGCCAACCCGCCCGGTGCTGGACCCTACTTCGCCGAAGGCCGGCGCCGAGCACGCCAATGCGGCGAAATGCCAACGCCAATCTGAATTTCGTGCAAGCAAAATGTAAGCGCTCAGCACCGCTTTCGGCTCTTTGGCGCGCCCCCACGCCAGGTCGTTTTGCGATAGGCACGGAAGCCACGCGCAGCCGACAGCGCGGTCAGCATGTCGTGATCAGGGCGCGCCCGGCTCCCTAGCGCTGCCCTCGGCGGCGCCAGCCACGCCCCCCGCTCGACGCTGAGCCGCCTCAGCGGGCGATGATCGCAATCGCACGCCAAGCCGGCAGCCGCTGATTGTTGCGCCGCCGGCCATTGAGCGTCACGAGATCAGCTTCCCGGGGAGGGCCGTCTGCAGGGTCTCCGCCAGGCGCGGTAGATCCTGATAGCCCTCGAGGCGAATGCCGCGATTGTTGCTCAGCAACAGCTGGACATGCCGCAGCTTGCCCCAGCGCGTGAACAAGCGTATTGCCGTCACCTGCTCAAGCTCCAGTTCGGTCCATTTCCCGGCAGAGAAGAATCTCAGCTTGCCAGACTCCGCCGCTTTGCCCCGCACCTTCGGTTTGGCCGGCAACACTTCCAGGCAGTGGTCGCCAATCAAGCGCAGATAGCGCAGAAAAAATACCAGATTGGCAAGATTCGCCACCGCCAGGATCGAGGCCACCGACCACAGCAGGACGCTTCCGTAGCGCTCGGGGTCCCGCTGGTGCTCGAGACCGACGGCAACCACGATCGCGCCGCTGAACAACAGGCCCCAGCCGACATTGATCCAGCGCCGCCGTCTTTCTTCCCGGCCTATCACGAAACGTTCCATGGTCAATCATCCCGCCAATGAATCATCAGTAGCAAAAACTGTGGATGCCGGGCTGTGCTGGCCCAAGCGCCGATCCCAACTCACCCCGCGCCGCCGCCGCTCCTAGCCGGCCCGGGGAGCCCAGCCAACGATGAACAACAGCGCAAAGTAGCCAGCGAGGTAGGCGATCGGGATATGCCAGCCGTGCAGCAGCCACCGGCCGACCGACTTCGCTTCCGGGAACAGATTGGCCAACGCCACCCCCGCCGAGGAGCCGAACCACAGCATCGAGCCACCGTAACCCACCGCAAAGGCGAGAAAATCCCAATCATAACCGCCCTGTTTGAGAGCCAGAGCGGTGAGTGGGATGTTGTCGAACACCGCCGAAACGAAACCAAGGCCAAGCGTCGTCTGCCAGGAAGCCAGCGGCAGCTTCTCGACCGGCATCATCGACGCGCAAGCGACCAAAGACAGCAGAAAAACGGATCCCTTTACGGCATCCGGGAGCAAGCTCCACTCGGGCTTGCGAACCGGCAATGCGAGCAGCAGGGCAACCCACACCGCGACGCCAAGAAACGGGAAGTCGTCGGCGTAGGCCGGGAAGTTGAGATTAACCGTGACGTTGGTGGCGACGGCGGCGACCAGCATGAAAGCAACAACGCCGAGCCGAGCCCAGTCGATGCGATGCGCCGTGTGCAGGTCGCGGATGATCGGCTGGTAACGATGCTGCTGCAGAGACGCCGGTATGGCGAACACCACCAACGCCACTGCAGCCGCAATATAGGCAGGCATGACCTGCAGCGGACTGATGCCGGCGATCCAGATCATGGTCGTGGTCGTGTCGCCAACCACACTGCCGGCGCCACCGGCATTCGAAGCGGCCACAATGGCGGCCAGATAGCCGGCGTGCAGCCGGCGTTTGAAGACGCCGGCGGCGATGGTGCCGCCGATCAATGCCGCCGCGATATTGTCCAGAAAGCCCGAGAGGACCCAGATGATCAGCAGCAGCACGAAGGGACCGAGCCAGCCTTGCGGCAGCAGCCTCGGCAGGACTTCAGGAGCGCCGCTGTCCTCGAAATGACGCGCCAGCAGAGCGAAGCCGACCAGCAGGCAGAGCAGATTGACCAGCAGAACCCATTCGTGTCCCATGTGGGCCGCGAACCCGCCGAACCCGTCGCCGGTCTTGAAGCCGGTGAACGCGATCTTGTACGCGGAGATCACCGCCAGTCCGCCCAGCGCGACCTGCAGGACGTAATGATGGAACAGGGCAACGGCCAGCAACGTGGTTCCGAACAGGACAAAATCAACCGGAATGCCAAACACTTCCGGGCCGTCCGCAGCCAGCGCCGGCGACGCGAAGAAGAGCAGCGCACCGAGCGCCAACAGGCGGCTGACCGGAGGACCGCGGACTATGCTGTACATCAGAAAACTCCCCTAGCGCTAACGGCACTATGGTAACCTTGCCGGTTAGTTTGTGCCCAGTCAAGCAGGTCATTTCGGGGATAATCTGGCGTCGCTGGCGCCATCCGAACTGGTTTCATCGCGTACTACTTCGCCGGAGAAATTCGCCATGCGCAAGGCTCTTGTCCCCGTAGATGGTTCCGCTGCCGCCCACCGCGCCGTTCGCCACATCGCGGCGCTGGCCCGCCTGTACCCGTCGATGGAAGCCGTCCTGCTGAACGTCCAGCCCGAAGTCGAGGATTGGAAGGTTCGCCGTGTGCTAAAAAAAGAGGAGGTCGAGGCGATCGAGGAAAGTCGAGGCGGGGATGTCCTGCAGCACGACCGCGAGGTGCTGAAGGCCGCAGGCGTGCACTTCACGCCGCAGGTGGAGATCGGGCCGGCCGCGGAAACCATCGCCAGGGTCGCCCGGGAACACGGTTGCGACGGCATCGTCATGGGCACCCGTGGCCTGGGCGCGGTATCAAGCATGATGCTCGGGTCGGTAAGCAGCCGCGTCCTGCACCTCAGCGACCTGCCCGTTACTCTGGTCAAGTGAGGGGTACGAAGGCGGACGGCGGCAAGTTCGTACGCCA
>DPSD01000537.1:2199-13480 GCA_003538495.1 Accumulibacter sp. | reverse complement strand
CCGAACAGCGCTGATTGCACAACCGGCCCGAACAGCGTCGACATCAACCACCAGCGCTGCTGTTCGGGCCTTCCGCACGCGCTTACCTCTCACGCATTCTGGAGCAGGATCTCTTCGACGGTCTGGGCCGATTTCTTGCTGGCCCGCAGTACCTTCTCCTGCAGGGCGTAGAACTGCCGCATCCGCATCGCCCGCAGCGCCGCCGCCTCGTCCCCTTCGGTCGCGAACAAGCTCTTGATCGCCCTGTAAATGACCGCGACCGCTTTCTCTTCGATGCGCTCGATTTCGACACAGAGGTTCACAGTCTCCTGGCTGCGCTCCCGTTCCTTCAGCGAAACGATCGCGCGAGTCAGGCGCATGCAGGCGTCGACCGTCATCGATGCCAGCTCGTGCGACTCGGTATTCGACTCGCTGATGTTATAGATGCTGACCGCCTGGGCGACATCCTGTACCGCATCCATCACGTTGTCGATGTCCATGGTCAGCGCGTAGACCTGGTCACGGTTGAGCGGGGTGACGAAGGACTTGTGCAGCATCGTCAGCAGCGCGGCCTTGATCTGCTCCGCACTCGCCTCGTTCATGTTGATTTCCTCGATCAGTGCGGCAACATCCTGCTTGCTGACCCCCAGACTGGTAACCAGGCGCAGCATGGCGTTGGCACCGGCCAGAACACGCTCGCTGTGTGCCGCGAGAAGCTCAAAAAATTCGGTCCGCTTCGGTAACATAAAAACTCCCTCAATATTCGGTTGAAGCACTTGTAACGAGTGGTGACTGGTTGAAGCGGACGCCCCTACGCGGTGGGGCGTCCGTTGCTGCGAACGGCGAGATCCGGGCCTACAGGAACTTGGTCCCGAGATACCAGAAGATCGCCGCAATCAGTCCCGAAGCGGGAATCGTCAGCACCCACGCGACCAGCAGGTTGGCAGTGATCGCCCAACGCACGGCCTTGACGTCGGTCGCCGCACCGACACCGATGATCGCGCCGGTAATGGTGTGCGTCGTCGACACCGGAATGCCGCCCAGGGTGGCCAGTCCCAGGGTGATCGCCCCCCCCATCGAAGCACACGAACCGCTGACCGCATTGAGCTTGGTGATCTTGGTGCCCATCGTCTTGACGATTCGCCAGCCGCCCAGATACGTTCCCCAAGCAATCGCGAAATAGCACGAGTAGATCACCCAGGTCGGCAGCGTTGCCACATCCTTGGTCGCCACCCCGGCGGTGATCATCAGCAGCCAGATGATGCCGATCGTCTTCTGCGCGTCGTTACCGCCGTGGCCCAGACTGTAGGCCGCAGCGGCGAACAACTGCCCGCCCTTGAACCACTTCCCCGCCTGATACGGCGACCGGTTTCGGAATATCCAGGCCACCAGGACCATCAGCATCCCCCCGATGATCACCCCCACCAATGGTGAAATGATGATGAACGCCAGGATTTTGCCGAAACCCGCCCAGACGATCGGCGCGCCCGAACCCGCCTTGGCCACCGTCGCGCCGACCAGGCCGCCGACCAGCGCGTGCGACGACGACGACGGGATGCCGTAGTACCAGGTGATGATGTTCCAGGCCAGGGCTCCGATCAAGGCCCCGAAGATCACGTAGTAATCGACGAAGCTCGGGTCGACCGTGCCCTTGCCGATGGTCGCGGCGACCTTGAGCTGAAACACCCACAGCGCTGCAAAGTTGAAGAAAGCGGCGAACAACACCGCCTGTTTCGGGGTCAGGGCGCCAGTCGCGACGATCGTCGAGATGGAGTTCGCGCCATCGTGAAACCCGTTCATGAAGTCGAACGCCAGCGCGATTGCGATCAGCAACGCGAGCGTCCAGATGCTCATATTTAGGCCTTCCATTTGGGCTGCCTCTCAGGAGTTTTCGATCAGGATTTCTTCGATCATCTTGGCCGCTTCCTGGCAAGAGTCGAGAACGGTTTCCTGAAGCGAGTAGAACTCCTTCATCTTCATCGTCTGCCAGATGTTGGCTCCCTCCTGGAACAAGGCGGTGATCGCCCGGTGCTGCACCTTGTCGGCCTTCGATTCGATGTCCTCGATCTCCTTGCACAAATTGAGCGTTTCCGCTCCGCGCGCCTTGTCGCCGAGCGCGGCGACGGCGCGGTCCAGGCGCATGCAGGCGTCGGCGCTCAAGGAGGCCATTTCGCGCGCTTCAACCGTCGACTGCGTGATGCTGTACATGCCTACCGCATTGGCAACGCTCTGCAGGACATTCAGCGTGGTGTCGAGATCGGTGATCAGCGCGTGGATCTGGTCGCGGTTGATCGGCGTCGTGAACGACTGGTGCAGCCTCCCGATCACCTTGGCCTTGATCTCGTCGCCCTGTTGTTCGTGCTGATTGACTTCCGCCACCAGCGCAGAAAGGTCCACCCCGGCGTCCCCCAAACCATTGATCAGACGCAAGGTCGCGTTTGCCCCCGCCACCACCTGTTCCGAGTGCGCAGCAAGAAGTTCGAAAAATTCCCTGCGCTGCGGCATTAGACTACTAAACATAAAACCCCCCCATGCGATTGCGCTCTCGCGAGCGACTGCCAGTTAGACCTTCAACGCCGAGCAACCCCGGCACCCTTGCTACACCCACAAAAAAACGGACAATGAATAGTCCATGGCCGACTCCCTCGGCCGGGAGTCCTCCGCCCTGACGGCGGAGAACTCCAGGGTATTCATTGTCCGTGATGGCTGATCGGCTTCGATCAGCCCTTCTTTTTTCCTTTCCTGCCTTTCTTGCCTTTGGTGCCCGGCGTGCCACCCTTGCTCTTCGCGGTCGTCGCCAGGGAACCAAGCAAGTCCTGCATCTGCTCCAGCTTCTGCTCGGCAAAGACGCGGATGCTAGCGCGCACGATATCGGACTTGCTCGCTACCCAGCCCGCGGCCCGGGCCAACTCGTCGCGCAAGGCATCGATTGCCGCTTCCTCGCTCTTCAGCAGATCGACCGAGTAGCGAACCAGTTTGTCACGCTTCTGCTTGACCACCTTCTCCAGCTTCTCCAGCTGTTCCAGCGGCCCCTCCTGGGCTGGGGCGGCTGCTTTGCTGCGCACCGGTCGGGCACTGGCCGCTGGCGGCGGCTGATCGGCCTTCGCCGCGGCAGCCGGCCTGGTGGTCGACCTCGCCGCGACCTTGCGCGCCGGCGTCGCCACCGGGGCGCTTTCGGGGACGGCGACATCGGGAGCTTCGGCCTCGGGTGTGGCGACAAGCGGTGCGTCGGCAGCCACCAGCCGATCGGCCAGCGAGTCGTCCTCCTTCTTCAGGCTGGCCCGCAGGGCGGTCTTGTTACTGCTGGTAGTCGTGGGTGTCGTCATCAATTTTCTCCCAATTGTTTAAGAACGGCTGCGACCAGCTTACGAACTTCTTTCTGTGCGGCTTCAGCGCCGGAACCCAGCTGAAAAACGGATCCCCCGATGACCGCACTCTGTGCATAAGCGTTGCGCTGGCAGAGCATAGCATCGAGAATTGGCAAGGTAAATTCATGCAGCAGTTCAAGCACATCCGTAGCCAGAGCCGTGTTCTGTACGCGGTTGGGAAGAATGCAGCCATGCAGGCGATGGCTGTGCTCCATGCGATTCAGGATCAGCCGCTCGACAGCGAGCGTCGACCACAGATCGGTCGGGCTGGGCACCGCCGGGATCAGCGCCAGATGCGCCACCGCCAGCGCCGCCAGCGTCGATGGATGGTAGATCGACGGCGGAGTATCGAGAACGACGTAATCAGCTTCTCGTTGCAACTCGCCGACGTGCTTGATCAGCTCGAGCCCAGACATCTTGCGAACGTCCAGCTGCAGGTCCGAATCGAGCAGCGGCGCCGATTCGGCCCAGCGAAAGGCGCTTTCCTGGGGGTCGAGGTCGACCAGCAAGACCGACGCGCCGCGGGCATGGAAACCGCCGCCCAGTTGCATGGCAACCGTGGTCTTGCCGGCACCGCCTTTTTGCGAAACAACGGCGACCACCCGGCCCAGTGGCACGGACGTCGAAGCAGCCTCCGAAAACGGGTTCTTGAGATAAGTTTGCATAGGCGGCAATTATGCCACTACAAAAAGCAGAACCAGCCAAAAGAAGTGCCGCGAAGGGCCATAAAACGGGCCATTTTTTACATCTCTGGCGATTTGCTGACGCAGGTCAATGAAAGCCCGCGGACGAGCGGCAAAGGGCCAGAAAAAGACCTCCCGCGACGCACCCCACGGCGCTGGAAATGCCCGCCAGGAAAGGGGATCGCGATACTCCGCCACCATTCAGACAACGTTCAGGCTTCGTTCAGACAACCAGCCCACCGACCACGGATCAGCCGTCGGAAAGAACCTTGAGGGTGCGGGCCCTGGTCACCGCTTCGCCGCGACTCGAGGCGCGCAGCTTGCGGTAGATATTCTGCGTATGCCGCTTGACGGTTGCGCGCGAGATGCACAGTTCCTGCGAAATCTCGACGTTGCTCAAGCGACCGGCGAGCAGCTTGAGGATCTTCAGTTCGCGCCGCGTGAGATCCGCTCCCACCTGCTGCCGACCAGCGGTCACCAACCATTCGTCGCTCAGCGCCACGAGGATCTGTCCGACGTAGCGCGCATTCGCCGGATCGGCAAGCAGGCGCTTCAGGGGCTTTGCAAGTTCGCTCCCGAGGTCGACGAACAGCCTGATGAACCCGGCGGGCCGGGCCAGCGCTACAGCACGACCGAGCACATCGCCGGCAACCGCGTCGTGACCTTGAGCCACCTGCAGCAGGGCCTGCAGGGCGAGCACCTCGATCAGGAAGCGAAGGTTGTGCCTGGATTGCATCTCGGCTTCCAGCAGCTGCAGCAGACGAGCCGCCTGCTCGCGGCTCTCGGCACTGCCCTCGGCGATCCAGGTCCGAACCAGCGTCAGGTGCGGCGCGCTGAAAAAGCGATAAACGAAGCGCACCGGGCCCGGATCGAAATTGCGTGCCCACTCCATGGCCTCGCTGACGCGCCCCTGGCGCAGCGCGATCTCGGCCCGGAAGGCCAGGGCGCGAAACAAGGCCGGCGAATCGCCTTTGCGCGACAGATGCTCGCATACCGTGTCGACGATGGCGCACGCCCGGTCCGCCTGCCCCAGCGCCTGATAGACCGCGGCCAGGGCGAACGAGATCTCGGTCCGATAGCCAAGGGGCGGCGCCGCGCGTGCGGCAAGCGCGGGCGCCAGCGTCGCCTCGGCCGGCAGCAGTTCGTTGCGCTGATACTGAACCAGACCAAGGAAGTAAGAGCCAAGCGCCGAGTTTCCTGCGCAGTCGGCGCTGCCGTCGCCCTGCTGGTAATTCTGCCTGGCCGTCCACTGCAGCGCCGACAGGTCTGCGGCCACCCAGTCGATGAAGCACAGGGTCGCCACCAACGGCGCCTGGCAGCGATCGATCGGCCCTGCGGCGCGTGTCAGGGCCTGCTGAATGCCCTGCCGCGCCGCTTCCAGTTGACCGTTCATTTGCCGACTCAGCGCGAGCACCGTCAGGGCGTTGACCCGGGCGTGCGTGGCCTCCTCGGAGAGCTGCTGCAGGGCCTGCTCGGCAGCCGCTCCGGCGAGTTTGGCGCGGCCGTGCAAGTAGTCCTGGACGCTGCGCAGCGACAGGATGCCACCACGCAAATCCTCGAGACGCTGCGCCTCCGGCCGGGGGGGATCGGTTCCAAGCAGCGCCTCGATCCGGTCGAGAACCGCGGGCGTCTCGATATGGCGACCCTGGTGGTGCATCAACCAGGCCTTCAGCAGCAGTACTTCGGGATCGTTCTCAACGCTGTCTGGCGGCAACAGCCGCAAGCAATGCGCAAGTCGCCGCCGCTGCTGGCGGTCGAGCAGCCACTGCTGCTGGCGGACCAGCAACTGCCCGGCAGCGGCCGCCCCGGCGGCAGCCAGCAGGTGGGGAATCGCGTCTTCGGGCAGGGCCTGGGTCTCGAACCAGGCGGCCGCTCGTCGATGCAGCTCGGCGATCTCGTCGGCGGTACGCTCGATGCCGAGCTGCCGCTGCAGGAACTGCCGAAAAAGGCGCTGGTAGCGATACCACTGGTGTCGCTCGTCGATCGCGCTACAGAGCGCGGCACCGGTGGTCGCGAACTGGACGAAGGCCTCCCCGGGACACGGCTCGGCGGCGGCCGCGCTGGAACCGAAAAGCGCGGCGCACAAGGGGGCACAGAAACGGTCGAGAACTGCCGTCCTGAGCAGCCCGTCACGCATCGCATCGGACTGCTGCGAGAGCACTTCCTCGATGAAATACTGCCGCACTTGCGGTGTGGCACCGCTGAAAGCGCTGGCTGCCAGAGCGGCGTCGTCGCCGTGGCCGGAGGTCAACGCCAGCGCTGCCAGGCGGACGCCGGCCGGCCAGCCCTCGGTGCTGCTGGCCAGTTGCGCCAGCGCCGCCGGCGGCACCGCGCGACCGACGCAGCGCTCGATCAGGGTCGCGCTGTCCTGGTCGGAGAATTGCAGCTGCGGCGCCCGGATCTCGATCATCGTCTGGCGAACGCGCGAGGCGGCAAGCGCCAGGGCCGGTTCGTGGCGGCTGACGATCACCAGGTGCAGATGGCTGGCCGGACGCGCCAGCAGGCGGTCGAGAAGCGCGTGCGTCGCCGGCGAGTCGATGCGCTGGTAGTCGTCGAGGACCAGCACCAGCGGTGTTGGCAGGGCGTCGAGATCGTTGCTCAGGCTGCCGACCAGGAACTCCAGCGACGGCTGCGGCGCCTCCTCCAGGGCATTCAGCGTCTCGCGGCAGGCGTCGGCCATCGCGCTCCGCACCGCGGCCACGAAGTAGCGCAAGAAAACCAGCGGATCGCTGTCTGTCTCGTCAAGCGACAGCCAGGCGCACCGGTGGCCCTGGCCCGCGTAGCCATCGAGCCAGTGCGCGACCAGCGACGTCTTGCCATAGCCTGGCGGCGCCGACAGCAGGGTCAGTGGCAGCTGGCTGCCCGCTTCGAGCAGACGCAGCGGCTCGCCGCGGTCGACGAAATCGCCGACGACGCGGGGACGGTGAAGCTTGCTATGGACGATCTGAAGCGATGGCATCGCTGGCCGCATCCTCTGCCGTCGGGGTGAACCGACAGCCTGAGATCAAAGATGGCGATGATACGTCGAGACCACCGAAGCTGCGCAGCGGCGGCCGATCGAGGGCGGATCCATTCACCGCCGCCGACTGGCCAGCAGGCTGTCGATCTGCTGGTCCTTGTCGTGCCAGATCTGCTGCAGCCATTGCTGGAACGCTTCGCGAACGGCCGGATCACTGGCGTAGTCGCCGCTCGCCAGATGCCTGGGCACCGGCAGGCTGCGCACGCGAACCTGGACCAGAGTCATCCTGCCGCAGAGAAACTGCCAGAAATCGGGCGCGCCGCCGGGATAGACGATGGTCACATCGAGAATCGCCCGGAACTTGTCGCCCAGCACGCTCAAGGCCATCGCAATACCACCTGCCTTCGGTCGCAACAGGTGCCGATAGGGCGACTGCTGTCGCTGCTGCTTGGCTGGCGTGAAGCGCGTCCCCTCGCTGAAGTTCACGACGCTGGTCGGGATCAGCGCGAACTTCTCGCAGGCCCTGCGCGTCGCCTCCTGGTCCCGCCTGCGTAACTCCGGGTGCCTCTTGAGCACTTCCTCGCCATGCCGGCGCATGAACGGAAAGTCGAGCGCCCACCAGGCCAGCCCGATCACCGGCACCCAGACCAGCTGCTGTTTGAGGAAAAACTTGAGCAAAGGAATGCGCTGGTTCAGCAGGTGCTGCAAGACCAGGATGTCAACCCACGACTGATGGTTGCCATTGACCAGATACCAGCCACGCGGATCGAGCCCGTCGATCCCCTCGACGTCCCAGTGGCATTTCTGGGTGAGCCGCATCCAGGCGCTGTTGCACGCGATCCAGGCCTCGGCAACACGAACCAGCGCCGGGTCGAGACGCCGGCGCAGCGCCCTGACCGGCAGGAGCAGCTTGACGATCGCCAGCAGCAGCAGGATCGGCACCCACCACAGCGTGTTGACCGCCAGCAATGCGGCGGCGATCAGTCCAATCAGTGGCGCGGGCAAGAAACTGAACATCAGGAATGCGTGCGACGAGGTAAGGAGGCGCTGGCCATGCGGGGCGACCAACCATCAACGGGGATCGTGCCGGCCAGCGCCGATTAGCGCCGGTTGGCGAGCGGCGGCGAGGTGTCGGGCGCCAAGGCGCCGGGAACCGCTGCCGCTTGCTCGTCGCTGCCCGTGCCAGCCGGCGCGGGCGCGTCGGCGCCTCCATCCGGCCGATCCGGCGGCAGCTGCTTCGCCGCCTCGCTGGCCAGCATGACGGCGCGCGTGTCCGGCGTCTCCAGGCTGATCCGGCCGAGGACGCCGTCCCGGTAATCCTGCAGCAGGACCTTCGCCGCTTTCTCCAGGTCGGCGTCGCCGCCGCGCCGGCGCAGGCCGCGACGCCTGGCGATCCGGTCGATGACGCCCACCGCGTCGAGAGCCGCCAGTTCATCGGCCGGCACGCCATAACGACTGGCCAGCAGCGCCGGGTAGCGCAACAGCAGCAGCCCGGCGAGAAAAGTCGCCACCTCTTCGTCGATCATCGCGTTGCGACCGACGGCGTTGCTGGCAGCGAGCATCATGCCGTCGCTCGGATAGGCGATCTTCGGCCACAGCAGCCCCGGGGTGTCGGTGATCGAATGCCGGATATCGAGCTGCGAGGTCTGCTGCGAGCGGGTTACCGCGGGCTCGTCGCCGACCTTGGCGATCTTGCGCTTGAGCAGAACATTCATCAGCGTCGACTTGCCGACGTTCGGAATGCCCATGATCAGCATCCGCAAGGGCTTGACGTTGTCGCTGCGATGCGGCGCCAGGACCTGGCACAAGGTCGGCAGGCGCGTCACGTCGCCGGGCCGGCGGCACGACAGGGCGACGGCGCGAACGCCATCCTGCCGGTTGTAGTGGTCGATCCACGCCCGGGTCACCTGCGGATCGGCCAGATCGGCCTTGTTGAGCACCTTCAGGCATGGCCGCTGCCGCTGCAGGCGGAGGTCGCGGACCATTGGATTGGTGCTGGCCTCGGGCAGGCGCGCATCGAGCAGCTCGATGACCACGTCGATCGACGCCATCGTCTCGGCGACTTTCAAGCGCGCCGAGTTCATGTGACCGGGATACCACTGGATGGCCATGCAAAGTCCGACAAAGGGTAAGACCGCGCATTATCCCACTGCTTGACCCTCTCTGGCCTTTGGCAGCGTCTCATACAGGCGCCAAAGCGGCCGCAACAAGACCTGAAGCGCTAGAATGCAGGTCCAGTCGCCATCAACTTCAGGACAAATTTGCCGCCGATCCCCGAAATCAGGCCCGGACAGTCGCTTGAACTGCTCCAGGCACTGCACATCCTGACCCGCGACGGCAAGCTCAACCAGGACAGCCGGCGCAAGCTGAAGCAGGTCAATCACCTGTTCCATTTCATCGAGCCACTGCTCGCCGAGCTGGTCGCCACCAACGGCACCCTGACCCTGGCCGACCATGGCGCGGGCAAGTCCTACCTCGGCTTCATCCTCTACGACCTGTTCTTCAAGAGCCGGGACGACGGCCACATCTACGGCATCGAGACCCGCCCGGAACTGGTAGACAACGCCCGCGATCTGGCCAGCCGGCTGGGCTTCGCCCGCATGTCCTTCCTCAACCTGTGCATCGAGAACGCCATTGATTCGCCGGCGCTGCCCGCGCAGATCGACCTGGTCACCGCGTTGCACGCCTGCGACACCGCCACCGACGACGCGATCCGCTTCGCCTTCCACAAGCAGGCGAAGTTCATCGTTCTGGTCCCCTGCTGCCAGGCCGAGGTTGCCGCGCAGTTGCGCAGCAAGAAGAACGAGTCCTTCGCCAGGACGCCGCTGTCCGAGATCTGGCGGCATCCGCTGCACACCCGCGAATTCGGCAGCCAGCTGACCAACGCGTTACGCTGCCTGCAACTCGAAGCGCGCGGCTATCAGCTGCAGGTCACCGAACTGGTCGGCTGGGAACACTCACTGAAGAACGAGCTGATCGTGGCCAGGCACACCGGCCAGCCGCGCGGCAACGCCACTGCCCGACTCGAACAGATCCTGCACCAGCTGAATCTCGACGGGCTGCGCGACCGCTTCATCTATTGACCGAGATACCGGGTCGCCGAGCGCGCACCGATCAGCACCCACCCGTAATCAACCCAGCAGGCAGGCGAGGACTGGCAATGGAGAACTGGATCACCCGCGGCGTCGCCGCAATCTGCGCCTGCGGCAGCATCGCGCTGTTCTGGACCTTCGGCGTCTTCCTCGCCGTCCCCTGGCGCGAGAACCGCATGGGGTCACTGAACGGTGTCGAGTGGCAGGTGCTCGGCGTTCCGCTGCTGATTGGCCTGGCGGTCACCTGGGGCGCCCTGCACATTCTGGCCATCGCCGACCGCGCCGGCAGCCCCAGGCTGTACCGCGTGATCTGCGTCGCGCTGCTGATCGCTTCGGTGCTGGCGGTGCTCGGCGGCATGGCGTGGACCGGCGAGCGCATCGCCCTGGCCAGGCCGTGAGCGGCTTCGGCGCTCAGCGATGCGCCCGCCGACGCCCGACCAGCAGTCGATACAGCTTCGGCAGCAGCCAGACCAGAGTGGCAACGAACAGCGCCAGGAAGGCGAGCAGCAGCCAGGGGTGTGCAAACATCAACCACAGACCCAGCAGCACCAGTGAATCCTCGCCCAGCGACGCGACCAGATTGCTGAACGGCTCGGGCGACAGATTGATCGCCAGCCGGGTCCCCGCCTTGGCCAGATGCGCGCCGGCCGCCAGGCTGCCGCCGACGATGGCCATCGCCGTCTGCCACTCGACGCCCTGCCCGCCAAAGGCCATCGCCGCCAGCGCCGCGCCAGCCGGGATGCGGATCAAGCTGTGCACGCTGTCCCAGGCCGAATCGACGATCGGCAGCTTGTCGGCCAGGAACTCGACCAGCAACATCAGGCCTGCCGCCGCCAGGACCCACGGGTGTTCGAGCACCCGCAGGCCATCCGGCAGCGCCACCCAGTGCAGGCGGCCGGCCAGGCCAACGACAAACAGCGTGGCGTACAGGCGGATTCCCGACGCCCAGCCGACGCCTGCGGCAACCGCCAGCAAACCCGCCAGGTCGAGGGGCAGCGACTCCATCGGCGCCATCGCGCCCATCGGCTCAATCACCTCCATCACCTCCATCAGCTGGTGCCAGGCTGTGCTGCTCGCCGCCCGGCGGCCGGCGGCCGGCCGGGTGATTTCCGCCGGCAGGTGCCGGGGCTCGATCGCCAGGCCGTCGCACAGCAGGCTCGCCCGCTCGAGCGCGTTGCGCAGTTCGCGCACGTTGCCGGG
>DPSD01000537.1:0-2004 GCA_003538495.1 Accumulibacter sp. | reverse complement strand
CGCCCGGCGGCCGGCGGCCGGCAGGGTAGCGCACGGCCCATTATCGGTGATTCGCAGCCTGGAGACCCCCCAGGGCGTCTCGCGCGCTACAATACCCGGTGCTCGACCATGACGCCGGAAGGACCCGGCCGGCCGTTGCGCAGCACCAAGCACCCCCGGCGGCTGGTGGCCCCACGCAAACTGGACTGGATGATGACTGGAAAGAGATTCGACGCACCGATTCAGAAGGCGGTCTTCCCGGTCGCCGGTCTCGGAACGCGCTTCCTGCCGGCGACCAAGGCCAGCCCCAAGGAAATGCTGGCGGTGGTAGACAAGCCGCTGATTCAATACGCGGTTGAAGAAGCCTACGCCGCCGGAATTCGCGAGATGATCTTTGTCACCGGCCGCAACAAGCGGGCCATCGAAGACCATTTCGATACTGCCTGCGAGCTGGAAGCCGAACTCGTCGCGGGCGGCAAGGCCGAGCTGATGGCGCTGGTCCAGTCGATCAAACCCGAGGACATGGATTGCGTGTATATCCGCCAGCCCCGCGCGCTCGGCCTCGGCCACGCGGTACTGTGTGCCGAACGACTGGTGCGCGGCGAGCCCTTTGCCGTCCTGCTGGCCGACGATCTGATGATCGGCGAGCCACCGATCATGCAACAGATGACCGCGCTGTTCGCCGAACATCAGTGCAGCGTCCTGGCCGTCCAGGAAGTGCCGACGAACGAAACCCATCGCTACGGGATCGTCAAGGGCGATTCGTTGACCGCCGATCTGCTAACGATCCGTGGCCTGGTCGAAAAACCCCGGCCGGACGTCGCCCCGTCCAACCTGGCGGTCGCCGGCCGCTACGTGCTCACGCCGGCGATCTTCGACCTGATCCGCAAGCAGCCGCGCGGCGCCGGTGGCGAGTTCCAGCTGACCGACGGCATTGCCGCGCTGCTCGGCGCCGAACAGGTGCTGGCCTATCGCTACCACGGCACCCGCTACGACTGTGGCAGCAAACTGGGGCTGATGCAGGCCTGCGTCGTCCTCGGGCAAACCCACCCCGAACTCGGTCGCGATTTCACCGCCTGGCTGCAGAGCCGACAAGCGATCGTGGCGGCAACCGCCGGCTGAAGGAGCTTGCCCGCACAGCCGGCCCTGGCCAGCTAGGCGTCAGACACGATCGGCTCGACCTGCGGCTGCGGGTCGCCGGCCCAGGTCAGGCGATACGCCGCTCCGCGGCGCAGATGGCCGACCAGCGCCGGTCTGAAGCACGCCAGGTTGGTGCCGCCGTGCCGGCGTACGCTGGGGTAGACGATCCCCATCGACCCGGCGTCGAGCAACTCTGACGCCAGCTCCTGCGAAGCCAGATAGCTGTCCGGATCGAGACAGCCGACGAACGCCGGCGCACGGCGCAGGTCGTGAAACTGGCCGCTGAAGTCGGCGAGCAGTGCCTGATAGGCGACGCTGTCGTCGAAACGGTTGATCTCCTGATACTCGACGGTCTTGTGGAAGATGATTTCGGCCATCGCCGTCGGCAATTCGAACGCGCAATACCAGGCACCGCGGCTGCTGTCGTTGAAGCGACTGCCTTCCGGGCGCGGATAGGTGAACGCGGCATTGATGATCCGGAAGTTCGGCACGCCAAACACCAGCTCATCGACGCCGATCCCCGGCAGGCCGCCGCTCTCGCCGAGCAGGCGCTCGTTGGTGGCGTTGTCGAGATCGAACAGGTCCCGCAAGTGGTCGACGTTCTCGGCCAGCGCGCCGAGCACCGACTCCTCGCGGTCGGCGAAGCGCGAGGGAATCAAGCGGATGGTGTCAAACCGGCGAACGCGGGACAGCGGCGGCGGGCGCTGCATCACACCCCGCCACGCCGCGCTTCGAGCAGTTTGCGAACGGTCTGCATGGCCAGCAGACCTCCGCCGAGCATGTAAGCCAGGGGCGTACGCCCGGCGAAGATCCGGTTGCGGTTGGGCAAACCCGCCCATTGATCGGCAAGCGCGTCGCCGTACAGAATGTGCAAGGCCTTGTAGA
>DPSD01000383.1 GCA_003538495.1 Accumulibacter sp. | reverse complement strand
AACACCTGATTGAGCTGCGCCGCAAGGCACGCCACCGCCGGCAGCGTGCCGTAGTTCTTCTCGACCCGGGCCTTGTACTTGACCTCGTTCCATACCACGTTCAGCGTCGAGTCCAGCCCGGCGTTGAGGTCCGCGTGCTGCCAGTCGGATTCATCGACGTGCGAGAAGTCCTTCAGGTCCTCGACGATCTTCTTGATCCGCACCAGGCCATCCTCGCTTTCCTTGATCAGCGCGGGCAGATCCTCCTGCAGGAATTCGATGTCCAGCGCCTGCTTCAGAGCGGTGATCGTGGACAGCAGCGCGGCATCGGAGATCTGCGCCTCGGCCGATTGGTAGGTGGCAATCAGGTGCAGCATCTGTTCGCAGTATCTTTTCAGACTCTGCAGGTTGGAATTGACGAAGCCGACCGGGTTGTTGATCTCGTGCGCAACACCCGCCGCGAGCTGGCCGATCGATGCCATCTTTTCCGATTGCAGGAGCTGGTTCTGGGCGGCTTCCAGTTTCCCGATGAGTTCGCGCTGCGCGTCCTTTTCCTTGCTCAGTGCGGCAATCGCATCCTGCAGACGCGCGTGCGCCATCGCCGTATCGGTGTAATCGAAGACCGTGCCGCAGACCAGCGATACGCTGCCGCCGGAAACGCGCAGCGGCAGGAAGGTGACGTTCTGGCGCATCAGGTCCAGCCCGCCGGTAATCGGCCGGGTGTGCGGAAAGCGGAACAGATACGGCCGCAGTTCCCACAGGGTGAACGCGCTGTTACCGAGAACAAAGACGCTTTCCAGCTTCTTTCGCAGCCAGGGTCGTGGCAACTCCGGAAACACCGCAAAGAGGTTCTGTCCCAGCACTTCGGCGCTTGACTTGCCGCTATGGACGGCCATGAAGCGGTTCCAGAGCGCAATCGTCGCGTCCCGGTCAACGGCGAAGACTCCGACGTCGATGCGCTCGACCAGGGATTCAAGCAGCGCCGGAGACGCTGCGGAGGGTGCCGGCGGGTTCACTCAGAGTTCCTCGATAAAGCGGTCGAGCGCGCGCTGTAGAGCGGCAACCGCGTCGTCGGGCATGAGCATCACCAGGTGGCAGCGGAACGCCCGCTTCTCGAGTCCAAACCGCACTTCGACCAGCAGCGCGCAACGCGCGGCAATCGTTTCCGCCTGGATCAGCTGGCGGGTCGCCACCTGGTCAGCGAGCAGCGACGGCGCCGAGAAGCCGATCTCGGTCTGCAGCAGGCCGGCGATCCCGCCAAGGCAGGCGCCGACCAGCACGTTGCCGATGTCGAGCAGCAGCTCCCGGCTGGCAGGCGTATCCAGGGCATCGCCGTAGCACAGCAATTCGGCCAGGTCGTGCGCCGAATGCTCCGAAAAAATGACGATCGCCTCGCCGCGCAATTCGCCGATGAACGCCTGCCGAACCGCCGAGGCGACGCCATCGCCTGCCAGCGCCGCCAGCGCCGCGGGTATCTCGGCCGCAGCGACCGCCCTGATCTGCGGTATCGAGAGTTCGACGAACTCTCCGAGGACCTGCGCGATCGACGCGCCGGCTTGCCCCATGCCGATGTTCGCGACCTCCTGCAAGGCCTCGCGCTGCTCGTCGCTGATGAAATCGATGCTCATAGCAGCAGGCCATATTCTTTGAGTACCGCCTGGATGCGGACCGGATCGACCGGCTTCTTGATGAAGGCGATTGCACCCATGGCGCGGACCCGCGCCTGTGCCGCTTCCTGAATATCCGCCGAAACGACGATCACCAGGCAGTTCAGGTCTTCGCGGCGCAGTGCTTCGAGTACCTGGTAGCCGTCCATTTCGGGCATCGTCAGATCGAGAAAAATGACGTCGACGCCGCCCTGCCGGTAGTGCGACAGGGCTTCGACGCCGTTCGAGGCTTGTGTGATGCTGATATCCCAATCCGCTGGCAGCGCACGAATCAACATCTTGCGGGCCATTGCCGAATCATCGACGACCAGAACCGAAACCGACATGACATTCTCCCTTGCGTTATTCCATTTCGTCCGCTGCGCGGTGTTTGACGGGTACCCAGACCCTGAATCGGCTGCCGTGTCCGGGCGCCGAGTCGACCTCGATGCGCCCGTGGTGCTTGTGCACGATGCTGTAGGATACAGACATTCCGAGCCCGGTCCCCTTGCCGATCGGCTTGGTGGTGAAGAACGGCTCGAAGATGCGCCGCTTGACGTCCTCGCTCATGCCGCGCCCGCTGTCCTTGACTTCAACCCAGGCCCACTCGTCCTGATGGCCTGTCGTCAGGGTGATCGTCCCCATCCCGTCGTTTTCGTCAAGCGCTTGAACGGCATTGACGATCAGGTTCATGAACACCTGGTTGAGCTGCGCGGCCAGGCACTCGACGGGTGGAATCTCTCCGTAGTGCTTGTTTACCCGGGCCTTGTATTTCACCTCGTTCCACACCACGTTGAGCGTCGAGTCGAGTCCGGCGTTGAGATCGGCGGCTTGCCATTCCGATTCGCTGACGTGCGAGAACTCCTTGAGATCCTGCACGATATTCCTGACGCGGAGCAGGCCCTCCTCACTTTCCCGGATCAGCGCCGGCAGATCCTCCTGCAGGAACTCAATGTCGAATGATTGCCGCAGGTCGCGGATCGCGGCCAGCGTGTCGCGGTCGCTGATTAGCGCTTCCGCCGCCTGGTAGGCCGCAATCAGCTCAAGCATCTCCTTGCTGTAGGTCTTCAGCGTCTGCAGGTTCGAACTGACGAAGCCCACCGGGTTGTTGATTTCGTGCGC
>DPSD01000177.1:1187-3830 GCA_003538495.1 Accumulibacter sp. | reverse complement strand
TCGCGTCGTCAAAGAAAGAAATCGTCGAGCGACAAACTTCAGCGCGAAACGGCCGGCGTTGCCGGTTATAATTTTTCCGTGATTCACTACCAGAGCCCATCGATATGACCCAAGCCACCCGCCATTGCCGCCTGCTGATCCTCGGATCCGGGCCCGCCGGCTATACCGCCGCCGTTTATGCGGCGCGCGCCAACCTCAAACCGGTGCTGATCACCGGCATGGCGCAGGGCGGGCAGTTGATGACCACGACCGACGTCGACAACTGGCCGGCCGATGCGCAGGGCGTGCAGGGTCCGGAGTTGATGCAGCGTTTTGAAGAGCACGCCCGCCGCTTCGATACCGAGATCGTCTTCGATCATATCCACACCGCCAGACTGACCGAAAAACCTTTCACGCTGGTCGGCGATTCGGGTACCTACACCTGCGACGCGCTGATCATCAGCACCGGCGCTTCGGCACAGTATCTGGGCCTGCCGTCGGAGGAAGAATTCGCCGGCCGCGGCGTTTCGGCCTGCGCGACCTGCGATGGCTTCTTTTATCGCGACCAGCCGGTGGCGGTCATCGGTGGCGGCAATACGGCCGTCGAGGAGGCGCTCTACCTGGCGAATATCGCCAGTCACGTGACGCTCGTGCACCGGCGCGACAAGCTGCGCAGCGAGAAGATCCTGCAGGACAAGCTGTTCGCCAGGGAGCGGGCGGGCAAGGTCACCATCCGCTGGAACTGCACGCTGGACGAGGTGCTGGGTGATCAATCGGGGGTCACCGGCATGCGCATCAGGGACAAGTTGACAAATCGCAGCGAGGATCTCGCGGTCACCGGCGTGTTCATCGCCATTGGTCACAAACCCAACACCGACCTGTTCATCGGCCAGCTGGCGATGGAAGGCGGCTACCTGACGACGCAGTCCGGGCTGCAGGGCAATGCGACGGCGACGTCGATACCGGGGGTGTTCGCGGCCGGCGACGTGCAGGACCATATCTACCGTCAGGCCTGCACTTCTGCGGCCAGCGGCTGCATGGCCGCGCTCGACGCCGAGCGCTATCTCGACGACAACGTCGACGTGACCGCTTGACAGCTGCTCGACCGCCTCGCAGAGTCGCCAGCGAGGGCGTCCGCGGCTGCCTACGGCCGGCATGAACACGGTTTCCTGCGATGACTCAGAGACATCGACCCAGCGCGGACGATTCGGAGGACCTGGCCGCTTTCCTGGCGGCAGTTGACGGTGCGCGGCCGCTTGTGCAGCCCGGCCGAGTCACTTTGGAAGCTCCGAAACCCAGTCCCCGACCGCGGCAACGCGAACTCGACGACGCCGCGGTGATCGGCGAACTGCTGCACGCACCGCTGGCGATCGACGACTGGCTCGACCTCGGCGGGGCTGATTCCTTCCTGCGCAGCGGCTTGCCGCGGGTGCTGCTGCGCGACCTGAGGCGCGGCCGCTGGAGCATCCAGGATCACGTCGACCTGCACGGCATGAACCGCCATGAGGCGCATCAGCAAGTGGCCCTTTTCCTCGCTGATTCGCTGGCCGTCGGCAAGCGCTGCCTGCGCATCGTACACGGTCGCGGCAATGGCTCGCCGGGTCGGGAGGCAATCCTGCGCCAGCTGGTCAAGGTCTGGCTGGGTCGCTGCAAGGACGTCCTGGCCTTCTGTCACGCGCCGGCGTGCGACGGAGGCGACGGCGCCCTTTGGGTGTTGCTGAAAGGCCGCGGCAAGCCGCGCTAGCGTCCAGAGCGCCCGGTCAGCCAGCTGCTCGCGGGTTGGTGCGCTGCGGCGCCGAGCTTGCGCTCAGATCGCCGACTCGTCGAGTTCACCGGTGCGGATGCGGATTACCTGCTCGACGGGGGTGACGAAAATCTTGCCGTCACCGATCTTGCCGGTACGCGCCGCCTTGACGATCGAGTCGATGGCGCCCTCGACCACGGCGTCGGAAACGACGATCTCGATCTTCACCTTGGGCAGGAAATCGACGACATACTCAGCGCCGCGATAGAGCTCGGTATGCCCCTTCTGGCGGCCGAAACCCTTGACCTCGGTGACGGTCAGCCCGGTCACGCCCATCTCTGACAGCGCTTCTCGCACTTCGTCGAGCTTGAAGGGTTTGATGATTGCTTCGATTTTTTTCATGGCCTCTACTCCGCAGGAAGATCGTAAGGAAATCGTATCAGAAATCGGCCATCGATAAACGATTCGTACGGAGCATCAATACGGATCGCGGTAGCGGTTGGTGATCGGATAGCGCCAGTCCTTGCCGAAGCCGCGCTGCGTCACGCGGATCCCCACCGGCGCCTGGCGTCTCTTGTATTCACTGATCTTGAGCAGGTGGACCACCCGGCGCACGTCGGCTTCGGCATGACCGCGGGCGATGATCTCGCGCGGACTGATGTCCTTTTCCATGTACGCCTCGACGATCGCGTCGAGCACTTCGTAGGGGGGAAGACTATCCTGATCGGTCTGGCCGGGCTTCAACTCGGCCGACGGCGGACGGCTGATGATCAGCTCGGGAATCATCTGCGAGCAGGTGTTGCGCCAGCGTGACAGGCGATAGACCCAGGTCTTGGCGATGTCCTTGATGACCGCGAAGCCGCCGGCCATGTCGCCGTAGAGCGTGCAGTAACCGACCGCCATTTCCGACTTGTTGCCGG
>DPSD01000177.1:0-937 GCA_003538495.1 Accumulibacter sp. | reverse complement strand
GCGTGCAGTAACCGACGGCCATCTCCGATTTGTTGCCGGTGGTCAGAACCAGCGCGCCGGTCTTGTTCGACAGGGCCATCAGAATCATGCCGCGGATCCGGGCCTGCAGGTTTTCTTCGGTGGTGTCGGCCGGTAGACCGGCGAACTGTTGCTGGAGCATCGCGGCGAAGGTCTTCATTGCCGGCTCGATGGCGATCTCGTCGTAGCGAATGCCGAGCAGGCGGACCATCTCGCGTGACTCGGAAAGGCTGATATCGGCGGTATACGGCGAGGGCATCATCACCGCACGCACCCGCTCGGCGCCCAGCGCGTCGACCGCGATGCATAGCGTCAGAGCCGAGTCGATGCCGCCCGACAGACCGATGATCGCGCCGGGGAAGCCGTTCTTGCCAAGATAGTCGCGGACGCCGAGAACCAGCGCCTGGTAGACTTCGGCTTCAATGCTGGGCGCGGCAACGATTGTTCCCGGGCGTGGTTCGCCATCGACGAAGTCGACGATCGCCAGCGCCTCCTCGAACTGCGGCAGCTGCCAGCACACCGTGCCGTTCGAGTCGAGGACAAACGAGCCGCCGTCAAATACCAGTTCGTCCTGTCCGCCGGCCAGATTGACATAGACCACCGGCAGACGGGTGCTGGCGACGCGCTGGCGCAGGACTTCGGTACGTCGCTCGCGCTTGCCGATGTGGTAGGGCGAGGCGTTGAGGACCAGCAGTATCTCGGCGCCGGCTGCGCGGGCCAGATCTGCGGCCCCGGCTTCCCAGACGTCGGCACAGATATTCACGCCGCAGCGCACGCCCTTGAGCGTCAGGACGCAGGGGCCCTCACCGGAAGCGAAATAGCGTTCTTCGTCGAAGACCTCGTAGCTCGGCAAGCGCTGTTTGTAATAAGTTGCTACCCGCGCGCCGTCGCTGATCAGCGTCGCCGCGTTGTAGCAGCG
>DPSD01000027.1:3548-10325 GCA_003538495.1 Accumulibacter sp. | reverse complement strand
GCGTCAGCGCGTCGATTTCGGCCGCCGACCACTGGTGCCAGGCGCGCGCCTGCGCCGGAGATTCCCGGAGTTCCTGGACGGCGCCGGGCTGCAGCTTGTTGAACGGAGAATTGGGGACGGCGGTTGCGGTCATCGGTTTGCCTGTCGGTCAGTTGAAGAGCGCGAGAAATCAAAAATCGGACCGAGCGCATGCAGCAGGCTGTCCTGCATTTGTCTTGCCCAGAGCGGCATCGCGTCGTCGGCCCGCTGCTGGAAGAAAGTCCGGAGTTCGAACTGCTCCTGCAAATCTTTCAGAAGTTCCGCCCGCTTTTCCGCACTCTCGAAGCGGCCCGCGGCATCCGTGCTCACCACCAGCGCCGCACCCAGCTTACGGGCGCGAAGTCGAATGAAGGTGCGCAGGTAGTCCGGGTCATACTCCTGACCTGTCTGCAACTCGCGCCGCTCGATCGTTGCCAGCAGTTCAGCCGCCGAGAGCGCCGCGCCTTCTTCGCCCGGCACGCCAGGTTCGGGAACCGGATGGACGAGGCGGAAGACGTTCTCGGGCTGCGGGCTCCCGGCCGAGAAACAGAGTCCAAATCCCAGCCGGACTGCTGCCTCGATGCAGGCAACCAGATGCTCGGAACTCCTCACGGGGTCGTGATCGTGATGCGCATCGGCAGCGACCTTGGCCCTGACGTAACGCTCGGCGGCGACCAGCGCACAACGGACGATGGCGCTGCAGACGATGCCGTCGGCCTCGGAGACCGCCGCTGCGGCGGAGAAACCTCTCGCGGCTCTGGCTTCGAAAAATTCCCGGGCGCTGAGCAGAACCTCGAGAGCGGGCCTGTCGCACACGATGGCGAACACGCGCTCGGGGCTGAGCGGCGTCGCCGTCTCCAGATCCAGGAACAGGTCGGCGCGCGTGAATTCCTGCCGCGTGCTCAAGGTCGGCCAGTTTTCCTGCAGGTAACTCTTGAGCAGTTTCTGCAGTTCGGTCAGCGGCGGCGGGCCAGCACCCGCCCTTGCACCGCTATCAACCTGGGCTCCATAGACGAGCGGCTTGGCGCGCCTGCGCGATTTCCGCCTTGGTATTCCGACAGGAGCGGGTTCGACGCCCGCCTGACCGAGCAGAAAGTCGTAGAGATCCTGGTAAGCCTGCTCCGTGTTCAACACATAGAAGGTATGGCCGCGCACCGGCTCAGGGATGAAGCGCTCGTCGATCGCGTCGAACAGCACAGGCACGAACCTGATGGTGGCGCTGCGGGCGTCGTAGAGCTCTTGGGTGATGACCGCGCCCTCCCAGTCGGCCCCTTTGCCCTTGCCAGGCTCCTCGTGGCCTCGGAAGCGGCGATAGTAGGTCTCGGTGCAGACCAACAGGATGAACTCCGCCCAGTCGATCTGGTTCAGCATCCAACGTGGCCACTTCTCTGCCGGGGTGCCGTTCACATACTGATCGAGGCGGGTTTCGATCCCCTCCTTCCGCAGCCTTTGCGACAGGCGGAGAACGCCCTCCCTGTGGGCGTTCGTGTCGTGGCTGTAGCTGATGAAAACGCGTGGCGTAGCGCCTCTATGTTCCATGCCCTCCCCCTCTGGCCAAGTTGCGTCGCCGACGTCGCCTCGTGCGCGATCTACGGTAGTGATTTAAAGCTGTATATCTTGATTGAACTGGGACGGACGCAAGGGTATCGACGTACCCCGGAAGGGTACAGCGCGGAAGCCGACGCCCGCAAGCGCGTCTTTGTTCCTTCTGGCTGACGCCGCTCGCCCGCCAGGCGTCTACATGCCCTCGCCAGTGCGCTTCCAGTTCCCCAGCCTTGTCCATCTCTTCCTCCTGTCGAAAACCTGGAGGTTGCTCCTTCTCTCGCGGGTTTTACAGGTGGAGGGGCTGGACGCTTACGGTCTTCATGTCTGAGCGCCAGATCGATCATTCGCGTCGGCCGCAGAGCAGAGGTCGATCAGATCGGCAGTCGGCAGCTCGTACAGAACGCCTTTCTTCCGGGTCTTTCGGATCGCTCCCTCTGCAACCAGAGTGCCAAGCCATAATCTGAGCTGGCCTTCCGTGATGCGCAGCGCGTCGACCAGCTCGCCGATCGTCTTGGGCGCCTTCAGTACAGACAGAATCGCTTGCTTCGCAGCATCATGCAGATCATCGGCAGGATCTCTCTCGGCCGGCTGCGGTGAAGCTGCAGGCGTTGCGACGGCCATCTCGACCTCCGGCGACTCGGGCATCGGTGTTGTCGACAGGACCACCGGTGCCGGCGGGACAACGGGCGATACTGGTGCATCCGTCGCATCCGTCGATGGGTCGTCGTCAGCCGCGAGCGTCAGTTGGGATGGCAGCGCCGATGCCCGGGTTGTCGATGGTGCGACTGCCAACGCCTCGACCAGGCCGTCCGCATCTTCGGGGTTTGGCCAAGGGAATGCGCCTTTGTTGAGCAGAGCGGTGAGGGCCGTGCTTGCGCTCCCTGTCGATCGAACAAACAGCGGCACGAACTTGAGCTTGCCGAGTTGCTCGACGGCGCCAGCCCAGGTACCTCCCTTCTCGAAATCGGAATTGACCACCAGCGCGGCGTCGGCGAGTGCATAGATGAGCTTGTTTCTTTGCATCGCATTGCCGACATTGAATCCTGCGCCCGGGTCATAGGGCGAAACCAGGACGAGTTGGCCATCCATCAGCAGCCTGCGGTGGTCGCGGTTCATCACCGACTTCTCGAGACCATCGGCCAGGACGCCGGAAACCGTTCCGCCCGCTTCGAGAGCACCCCGCATCGCCGCCTGGTCGATGCCGCGCGCGCCGCCAGACACCAGCGTCTTCCGCGCCTTCGCGGTCAGCCGGCCAATGGACTCGGTGTACTCGACCAGCGCTTCATCCACGTCGCGCGAACCGACCACGGCAAGACCGCCACACTCCAGAATCGAGCGCTCGCCGCAACCATACAACACGGCCGGGCGGTCTTCGCGCAAGCGATCTCGCAAGCGTTGTGGGTAATTTGAGTCGGCACGGCTCACCACCCAAATCCCCCTGGCCTGCCAGCGATCAATGGCCTGACTCAGAGCAAAACCCCGACCCAGAAGCCACTTCAAACGCGCGGCGTCGACCACGGCCTGGCTCTGCCGAAGGATTTCGTCAGCGTCAGAAGCAAGCAGATCGGCGGGTTCCTTGGACAACTGGTGGAGATGCCTGGCCAGCCGCTTGTATTCGGAGGGCGTCAATAGTTCACGGGTTTGCTCGCTGCGTCCGGCAATCAGGGGCGCGGTGAGCAGCAGAATCGCCTGCGTATTGTTGGAAAGAACATTAGTCATGCATCGTGTCCTGTTTGACTCAGGGTCAGCGGCCAAACGACTCCGCTGCCGTGCCGTCGCAGCAGCCAGGCCGAGACAGTCAGTGTCCAGCGCGAATCGACCATGTCATCGACCAGCAAGACCGGACCAGGCGGAATGGATGACTCTCGAATTTCCAATGAACCGTCGATGTTTCTCGCCTGCTGAGTGCTGTTTGCCATGGTTTTCTGCTCTGGCCGGGCATCTGTCTTGACCAAGACCATCTCGAATGGGAGCCGCAAGGCATCCGCCAGCCGCGCGGCAAAATCAGGGACGAGGCCGGGATGTCGCAACGAAGGGACAGCGGTCACCCACCGAGGAAACGGTCCAGGATTCCATTGTCTGATCAATGTGACACAGGCACCCACCAGGTCGTCAGGAAAGCGATGATGCTGGTACTTGCCAAGGCGAACCAAACCGCCCCAGCCAGCGTCGCCCCACATGCACAGGGCTTTACCCGGTTGCGCTCGCAACGTCTCCGGAATGGTGCCCCTGACGCGGTAGTGCGGCATTCCGCCCGCTGGCCACATCTTGCGAGGCTCTATTGGAAGGCTTGTTCGGCGCAGAAAGGCCACCGCCTCTCGCACCAGAGCTTCGTCGATATCCGACGACAGTGGGGGCAAAGCGGGCGGACGAACGTCGTTGGCATTGCCGTCGAGCGCCCGAATCAGAAAGGCCATGTGGTCTGCCGACAGGTTCACGTACTCCTGCATCTGCGCTTGTTCCGATCGGCGCAATGCCGTCAATCGCCTGGCACGTTCCCAGAACCCAGGGCCGAGCTCGGAAATCGTCAGTTGCCACTTGCTTCCCTGCTTGGCGATCGGCGCCGGCGATTCCAGGGAAAGCAAGGAGATCGTCTTTTCGATGCGCCCCTTGCTGATGTTCAAACGGCCGAGGAGTTCCGGCACCGAAAGACCACCAGTGGCATCTTCCAGCGCCGCGATGACAGCCCCAACTTCCCGTTCCGTCGGAAAAGCGCTTTCGATGAAATAGTCGGTAATGTCGGTTTCTTCCTCGCCACTGAGCAGTACGCCGTATGCTGCATCGAGAGCACGCCCAGCTCGCCCCACCTGCTGGTAATAGGCCACCACCGACCCAGGCGTCTGGTAGTGAATGACGAACGCGAGGTCGGGTTTGTCGAACCCCATACCGAGGGCGGTGGTGGCGACGAGCGCCTTCACCTCATTGTTCAGCAGCGCCTGCTCCAGTTCGACTCGGCGGTCACCGGATTCGCCCGTATAGGCCTCGACCTTGAGTCCACGGGACTGGAGCCACTCGCTGACGGTAGCCGCATCGCGCACCGTCAGCGTATAGACAATTCCATGCCCAGCCAGCGTGTGAAGTTGCTGCGCCAGCCAGGCCAGACGCTCGGCCTGCGTCGGCAAGCGAATGGTTTGCAGGGCCAGCGACGGCCGATTGAGGTCGCCGCGTGATACTGCCAGGTTGGGATCCAAGACGGCCTTCAGATCATCCATGACGCGATTGTTGGCCGTGGCTGTCGTCGCCAACAGTCGGAGATTGGGGGGCAGGTTGCGCACGACGCGCTCCAGCAAGCGGTAGTGCGGGCGGAAATCATGGCCCCAGTCGGAAATGCAGTGTGCCTCGTCGATCACCAGCAGGGAGATCCTGCCAGCGACCCGGCCCAACACCTGCGACTGAAAACGGTCATTCGCCAGGCGCTCGGGAGAGATCAACAGGATGTCGACCGCGTCGCGATCGATGGCCGCTTCAACGCGCGTCCAATCCTCCTGATTGTCCGAATTGATCGTCGCCGCGCGAACACCCATGCGCTCGGCGGCGGCGATCTGGTTGCGCATCAGTGCCAGAAGCGGTGACACCAGCAGCGCCGGGCCGCTGCCTTGCTCACGCAGAAGCTTGGTGGCAATGAAATAGACGAAGCTCTTGCCCCAGCCGGTTTTTTGCACAACCAGCAGACGACCACGGCCTTCCACGACGTGCTGGATCGCTTCGCGCTGACCTTCGCGGAAAAAGGCATCCGCGCGGCCGGAGCCGATCCGAAGCAGTTCGAGCGCGCGCTGCGGATCGAAAGTCATGCCTTTGCCTTTTCCAACACATTCTTCTTCTCGTCACGGGTGATGGTGCAGCTCTGGTCCCCGGAGAAGAAGGATATACAATCGAAGTCTGTATATCTCCAATCGAAGGAAACATCATGCAAGTTGCCAAATGGGGAAACAGCCTGGCCGTCCGGCTGCCGGCCGCGGTGATCGAAGCCTTGCAGCTCAAGGCCGGAGACGACATCGAAATCCATGTCGTGGGTGAGCGGCAACTCGACGGGCAGCTTCATGCGTGGGTGGCGGCGGTACCACCAGCCGCCGAGGGCGTTTTCGAGCAGGAAGGCGACCATGTACTGCTCGGTGAAGAGCTGGGTCACCGCAGGCAGTTCGTCGGCCCCCACCTTGGTGCCGGCCTGCTTCATCTGCCGCTGCACTGCTTCCTTCTTCGGCGCCTGCCAGAACTGGTAGCTCCAGCCCAGGCTGTCGTCGGCCCGGAAGACGCTGGCGGGCAGCTTGGCGAGCAGGGCTTCGAGCGCCTGTTCGGTTTCCAGCGGTAGTTGCAGCGCCAGCGCTGGGCTGTCGGGGCGGAAGACGTTGGGCAGCATGCGCGCGGCGTAATGGCCGGCGACTTCCCATTCGCTGCGGGCTGGGGGATTGAAGCTCTCGGCGTCTTCCTTGCAGTCGGCCAGGCTGACCGGGTAGCCGTCCGGGTGCATCAGCAGATCGCTCTCGGCGAGGAAGCGCGCGAAGAGCATGCGGTGCCAGTGCTCGTAGGCGATCTCGGTGACGAGGTGGTCGATGGCTTGCGTGTCGTCGGGGCGCAGCAGATCGCCCAGTGCCCGGCCATGGGCACGCAGGCGCACGCGCAGTTTTTTCTCGGCATCGCTGGCGTGGGCCGGCGGTTCCCGGGCGCCGGCGGCGAGGGCCTGCAAGACTTTCTCTGCGCCGGCTTCGGCTTGCGAACGGGCCTGCGCGGCGGTGTTTTCGAGGATGCGGCGATGTTCGCGGGAAAGGGTCTGCGTCATGGTGAGTCGGCTTCTCGTGCTAACTGCGGGCAAAGGCGAGCAGGGACGCGTAATCGCGGGCGTCGGCGGCTTGCAGGGCGGCGATGTAGGCCTGCCGCGTCGCACCGGCATCGACCAGGTTGCGGCTGCCCCAGGTGAAACGGGGTTGACTCAGCCGCACGACCAGCAGATCGGCGAGCAGGCGCGCATGCCGCCCATTGCCATTGGCGAACGGGTGAATGGCGACCAGGCGGTGATGCAGGCGGACGGCGATCTCGTCCGGCGGCAGGCTGGCGTGTTCGACCTGATAGCGCACGTCGTCGAGCAGTTGTCGCAGTTCGATGCCGATTCGGAGCCAGTCGACGCCGATGTTCTTGTGTTCAACTCACCCTGCGTCGTGATGTGGCGGGGAAGCAGGCTCGCCAGCTCGTCCGGGTCGAGCGGGGTGGCGCCGGGCG
>DPSD01000027.1:413-3287 GCA_003538495.1 Accumulibacter sp. | reverse complement strand
GAGCGGGGTGGCGCCGGGCGGGGTATCGAGATGGACGGGCACAGCGGCTACTGCCCCCGCTCTTTCCACAGGGCGCGGCGCGAGCCCTTGAGCAGGCTTTCGGCGAGCGCTCGGGTCTGTTCCTCGAGATGTTCGCGCGATGTGGACTGGGCCTCCAGCGCCATGCTGTGGCTGATGGCGGCCATCTGCTGCTGCGCCAGGCGGCTGGCGCGTTCCTCCAGCGTCGTCGCCAGCGGCTGTCGGGGTACCAGGGCATAGTGCAATTCGCAGCCAAGGGCCTCGGCGGCACGGCGCAGGGTCGCCAGGCTGATCGTGTCGTCGGCTTCCGAGAGCTCCAGCCGGGTGAGCGTCGAGGTGGTCACCCCCAGGCGGCGGGCGAGGTGGGTTGCCGTCATGCCCAGCGCTTGCCGGATGGCCTTGAGCCAGCCGGAGGGCGGGCGGGCCGGCAGGTCGGCGCTGCGCCAGCGGTCGAGTGCGGCGTCGAGTTGGCGAAGCTGGAGTTCGGAAAAATTCGCGGAAAAATTGGCGGTGACGTTTGGTCCCATGGAGTTGCGTCCTGATGCAAACAAATTTCCATGATATTGCAGCATGGAGCAATTAAAGTAAATGACTTGTTGCGTTGCAAGACAAAACTCTACAACTGCACCGGGCCATTGGAGAGCTTCGCCAGGACGGCGCTGCGCACCTCCGCCAGCCACGCCTCGAGATCCGCTTCCGAACGCAGGAGGCGGCGGGGTAGCGTGACCGGCTGCACGCTCGGCTCCACGATCTGGCCGCCGCCCTGGACCACCTGCGCCTGTTCGAGCGCTTCCCTGAGCAGTGTTCCTGCGCGCTGGTCGGCGTCGGCTTTCTGCTTGCTCAGTGCGTTGCGGGCTTCCTGGCCTTCGGGGGTTTGCGGCTCGCCAAAGTGGCCCAGCGTCCTTTCGGCGGCGGCCTGAGTGATCACCGCCCGCACCAGCTCATCCTTGCGCGGCAGCGCGACGTGCGCGAAGACGATCGCGGAGTTGATTCCGGCGCGCGCGGCGTCGGCCAGTACTTCCCTGGCCTGGGTGCCGTCGAGATCCGAGCGCAGCCAGACCGGGACGTCGCTTTCCGCCTTGGGCGCCGTGACCGAGTCGGTATGGGCCTTGAGACGACGAATTTCGCGACTGGCCCCCTGCGCAATGGCGAGCTTGCGGATCTGTTCGCCGGCCAACTGGATCAACTGCTCCCGGATCCTGCTCTCGAACGCGGCCGGCTCGCTGCGCAGGGCGTCTTCCTCCGCGCGCTGGTAGACGAACCAGTCGGCACTCTCCCTGGTCTGCAGGCGATACTCCTGGCAACCGCCCATGGCCACGCGCATCAGCAGGCGATCCTTGTCGATCAGTTCGTCGAGCACCAGCAGGAAAACCGGCGCCTCGCCGCCCTGGCAGATGGCTTCGCGGAAGAAACGGAGGAAGTCGTCCTGGTCAATGTCGCCGCGGCTGGAGAACTCGCTTTCGAGGCGGTCCCCCAGTTCGAAGCTGTCGCGTGCGAGGCTCGGCTTGGCGGCCAGGATGGCGGCTGCTGAGGTACTCGTCCAGCCCACGCACGTTGCCGGTATCGTCCCAGAGCCTCTCCGGTCGGTTGAGGTAGCGGTCGCGGTACTGATGCTTGGCCAGCCAGCACGAGAACTCGGTTGTCAGGTCGTGCTCGACCCACCCGCGTCCGGTCGTTGCGATTTCGCGAGCGAACTCCCCGGACTGGATCAGTCGGCGCAGTCACGGCTTACCGTTCGGCCCGCCACCTTGACGCCCTGCGCCGGGTTCGATTCGAGATAGCCCCATTCAATCGCCTTGCCGAAGATGCCAGACGCCAGCGCCCGCACAAGCTTGACCGTCGCCGGCGCCTTGCCAGCCTTCTCAAGCTCGGAAAGCGCACGGGCAATCATCGTCCGCGTGATGCTCGTCAGCTTCTGGTCGCCAAGCGGCTTTTGCAGGTAGTCCCGGAATCGCTGCTGCATGTCGCGCCACACCACCAGTTTTTCGCCGTGCCGGGTGCCGTACTCGGTGAAAAACTTCGTCAGTGTCGGTTCAGCCTTGAAGGTGCGCCGCGCCTCGGCCGGGTTCGCCCCGCTGGCAAACTCGCCCAGGATTCGCTCCGCTTCGGCTTGCGCCTTCTCAACGGTCATTTCAGGGAAGGCTCCCAGCTTCACCCAAGCCATTTCTGTGCCCGCCCGCTTGACGACATAGAAGGTTTTTGTTCCCGCCGGAGTCACTCGCAGGGCTAGCTTCGGCACCTTGGTATCGTAGACCGTCAGCCGCTTGCCGGCGGGGGGAAGCGCAAGCCCCTGAAGGGAAATCTTGCCGAACTTGATCTGTGCCATTCTCTCACGTGGCCTTTTTCCTGTCCGGCTTTCGTGTTCCCCTTGTGTACCCGTATTCGATCAATGCGGATGCACGTCGGCCAGCGATACATTGTCGGCGGCAATCGCCGGCAGCAGGGGGCTTTGAATCACACCCTAGCTCACCTTATACTATCGATTTTTTTTATCGCGCGAGGCAGCAGTGGACTCGAACGTCTTGACCGTTTCTTCGCGGGCGTCGGCGATGCCGGCGATCGCTCCGGGAACCCCTACCCGTCTGGCGCGCGCCTGGTTGTTCTTGGGAGTGATGGCGCTGATCGGTTCGGGTCTGCTGGCAGTACTGCTGGTCCTCTCACGGACGCCGGGGATTCAGGACGTCTTTCCGCTGAAGGATCTGTTCCGGGCAGCGCTGGTGGTACATGTCGACCTGTCGGTAGCGGTCTGGTTCATGGCTTTTGCGGCAGTGATCTGGTGCGCTGTCGGTACCGCCAGCCTGGCGTGGCTCGGCTGGAGCGGTTTCGGCCTGGCGGCGCTGGCAACGGCGCTGATGA
>DPSD01000027.1:0-146 GCA_003538495.1 Accumulibacter sp. | reverse complement strand
GCTGGAGCGGTTTCGGCCTGGCGGCGCTGGCAACGGCGCTGATGACCTTCTCGCCGTTCTTTCCCGGCGCCGAACCGGTGCTCAACAACTACATCCCGGTACTCCAGCAGCCGCTCTTCTTTGCCTCGATCTGGATCTTCGCTGCC
>DPSD01000701.1 GCA_003538495.1 Accumulibacter sp. | reverse complement strand
GCAGTGGCCTGGCTCTACGCGAACACCCGTAGCGACGGCCAGGGCCTGCCGGAGGGCCTGCGCTATCCCGACCTCACACCAACCATGCAGGGTTGTCTCGACAGCGATCGCCCCGATGCCGTCATCCGTGCCCAGGCGGTGGAAGCGGCACAGCAGGGCATCGCGGCCACGCCGGCCCTGCAACTGCGCGACCACGAGTCCGGCAAGGCCCTCCTGCTGCACGGTCCCGTCGAAGGCGATGCCTTGCTGTCGGCCATCGACCTGCTCGCAGCCGGCAGCACGGCCACAGCCGAATCCGCCCATTCCCCAGACATGCCCGCCGGCGTCGCCGGTGACATGCCCAGGTAGCCATCGATCTTCAAGGCTGCGGCGCGGCTCGTCCGCGTTGATCGAAACCCGTTCGCATCGCATCCCTTGACGCGAACAGCCACCGCATCCGCGGTGGTGGATGCCCGCTCGTCACCTGTTCCATCCCCATCGTCCCCAGGAGGGTTTGCCCTCCAGGGGCAGGCGCCCTCCGATCTCTTCCATTGGAGGTTCGCCATGTCTCTTGTCATCGCCGACTCCCGCCCGGAGTCGCTCACCCTGATCGCCGCCCAGCACGAAGACTGGATCATCCGGCAGGCCATCACCCTGCTGGAGAACCGCGTGTTCAAGGCCGGTCCAGCGCTGGGCAGTCCCGCCGCCGTGCGCGACTACCTGCGCCTGAAACTGGTCGCGGAGCCGAACGAAATCTTCGCCGTCGTGTTTCTCGACAACCAGCACCAGGTGCTCGCCTTCGAGCCGCTGTTCAAGGGCACGGTCGACCAGACTTCGGTGTATCCGAGGGTGGTGGTCCAGCGTGCGCTGGCGCTCAACGCTTCGGCGCTGATCCTGGCGCATCAGCATCCCTCGGGGAACACCGAGCCCTCGGCCGCTGATCGTGCGATCACCGAGCGGTTGAAGAGCGCCCTGGCCACCGTCGATGCCCGGGTGCTGGATCACTTCATCGTCGGCAAGGGCAGCCCGTACTCGTTCGCCGAAGCCGGCTTGTTGTAGCAGCACCAGCCGACGCGCATTCATGTCATCACCACGGGAGCCCTTGGCTCCCGTTTCCTTTCGCCGACCCGCAGAGAAATCGGGACTGACCGGTTTCGGTTTCTTTGTCGTCCCCTGATCTGCGTTGCGCTCGACTACGAGTCTGCATCGACTCCGCGGAGGCGCGACATGCCGGCTCATTCCCTCAACCTTCCTGCCGCCTCGCGGCGCCTCCTGGCCGCCCGGCTGGCCGCTGGACTGTGCGCCGCGCTGCTCGGTCCCATCGCGGCGGCCGCCGATGTGCTCGTCGTCACCGACAGCCGTCATCCGGTGCAGGCCCCGGCCGGCGTGCGGATCATCGAGCTGGACCAGGCCACGCGCATCGAGGTCGAACTCGCCGCGCACCTGCCGGCCGACCCGCAACAGGCCGCAGCCGTGGTGCGGCAGCGGTTGCATGACGGCGGCGAGGCGCTGCAGCGCCGCATCGGTCATGCCTATCAAGGTGTCGCGGATGCCTGGGGACTGGGCATCGCCAAGATTCCCGCCGTGGTGGTCGATCGACGCTATGTGGTCTACGGCGAGCCCGACGTGTCCCGCGCCATCGCGCGCATCAACGCCTACCGGAGCACGCAGCCATGAGCCTCCTGCTGGCGTCCCGGCGTCTGCGCGCCACCGCCGCCTCGCTGCTGCTGGGCGCGGCCACATCGACGTTCGCCCTGGACACCGCCACCATCGTCTCGTCGGCGCTGTCCCCCGACTGCCTCGAATACCGCGTGGTCGGAATCTGCTACTGGCTGTACTGCACGCCCTTCGGCTGCTCGGTTCGCACCTCCGTCAAGGTGCGCCACTACGTCCCCGATGCGGTGGTGTCGAGCTACTCGAACACCGGCGAAAACCCGTGGCTGGAAGTCAGGGCGATGAGCATGCCCAACCCGACCGCCAAGGCTGGCGGTGACGGTACGACCAATCACGACAACGAGAACAACCTCGCCAAGTTCAAGAACGCCGATGTCATCGGCCATCCGGCCGGGATGGTGTTCAGCCAGTTCGCCAGCGCCTCCGGCTACACCTGCGAAGGCGCTGGCACGGCCTTCATGCCGTATCTGCTGAGCACGCTCGACACGATCGCCTGGCGCTACAACATCCCGGAAGCGTTCTACCCCGAAGCGCTCATCCCCGGCCGGCGCGAAATCGGTACGCGCACCGGCCTGAACCTCTGGGGCAACGTGTATCCCCGCGGTGGCTTCCTGCACCAGACCGACGACCACAAGAGCGGCGCCGTGGTCGCGCAGCGCGCGGGCGACATCGTGACGCGCCGCAACCAGATTCACGTGTACCAGCCCCTGCTGGCCAACGCCCGCGACGGTTACTGGCCGGCCGGCGCGCTGATGGAGACCGACGCCTCGACGGGCAAGTGGCAGGAGCTGACGCCCACGCTCTCGAACAGTTGCGTGGTCTTCCCGCACAGCCGCACCCGCGTGCAGGCCCAGCAAGGCGACTACGCCTGGGCCTTGTGGCGGCCGTACTCCTGCTGCCGGCGCCGTGGCCAGGTCTTCCTCGGCAGCGTCGATTTCATGTGAGGAACCCACGATGACCGCCTCCCTCCCTCACTTCCTGCGCCGCGCGAAGTCGCCCCTGCGGGCCACGCTGCTCGTGGCGGCCATCACGCTGGTCGTCGGCGTCGCCTGGGCGCAGACCCGCATCGATCCCAATGGCGTGAACGTCAGCGGCAGCGTGATCGGCGACGACGTGCTCTACAGCATCGGCGGCGGCCGGGCCGTGTCGATGGGTGGTGCCGGCAACATGCAGAGCATCGGCGTCGGCGTCGGCTGGAACAGCAACCTGATCTGCGGCGACATGAGCATCACCACGACGCTGCAGAACCAGCTCAACGGCATCACCAACGGCTTCCAGACGATCATGAGCAACGTGATCCAGAACGCCACCAGCGCCGTGGCCTCGCTGCCGGCGCTGATCATCCAGCGCGCCGACCCGGGCCTGTACAACCTGCTCACCAACGGCATCCTGCAGGCGCGCCTGGATTTCGACCGCTCGAAGATGACCTGCCGCGCCATCGCCAATCGCATGGCGGACATGGCCGGCGGCCAGGCCGGCTGGGACCAGCTCGCCGAAGGGATGGCGCTGCGGGATGCGGTCAGCAGCACCGATGCCGTCTCCGCCATCGAGCAGGCCGAGTCCAACAAGGGGAACAACGGCGTGCCCTGGGTCGGCGGCGGCAACGCGGGCGGCTCCGGCCAGAGTTCGATCAAGGTGGTCGGCGATGTGACGCGCGCGGGCTACAACCTGCTCAACGGGCGCAGCGCCACCGATACCTCGTCGATCGCGCGCAGCGCCTGCGGCAACCGCCTGACCTGCCAGACCTGGTCGTCGCCTGGCGCGGCCGCGGCCTTTGCGAACCGCGTGCTGGGCGAACGCGAGCAACGCACCTGCGAAAACTGCACGAAGACCCAGACCACGCCTGGCGTCGGGCTCACGCCAGTGATCCAGGAAGAGTACGAGACCAAGCTGCAGGTGTTGCAGGAACTGGTGACGGGCGCCCGGCCGACGACACTGGCCAATCTCGACGCGGCCGGCAGCAGCTCGCTGCCGATCACCCGCGGCGTGATCGAGGCCCTGCGTGACGAGCCCGACCAGGACGTGCTGGGCCGGCGCCTCGCGTCCGAGGCTGCGCTGTCCAGCGTGCTGGAGAAGGCCCTGCTGCTGCAACGCACGTTGCTGACCGGCAAGAAGGAGCCGAACGTCGCCGCCAACGAGCTGGCCGTGCAGGCGGTCGACCAGGAGAACAGCGCGCTGGAGCAGGAGATCAACAACCTCAAGACCGAGCTGGAGCTGCGCCGCACGCTGGCCGGCAACTCGGCGATGGCGATCATCCAGCGCCACAGCACCCGCGCTGCCGGCTCGCGCGGCGTCTTCGAGGGCGACACCACACGCGACCGTCTGCGGGAAGTCCAGAAGCCGCGGAGCGGTACGCCATGAGCCGCCTGGCCTGGCTGCGGCTGCCATGGCTGTTCAACCGCCGTGTCGGCGTGGCGCTGCTGTGGACCTTGCTGGTGGTGGCCGCCGCGGTGGCGGTGAACATCGCCGGCATCCACGTGGTCGGCGGCGTCGAGGGCTGGCAGCACTGGCTGCAGGCGCACGCCGGCCACTTCTTCGTGTGGCGTCTGTGCCTCTACGGAGCGACGGCTTACGGCTGGTGGTGGATGCGTCGGCGCCTGTTGCGGCGGGAGCCGTCCCGCGAAACGCATCAGCGCCTGCTGCGCACGGAGATCGCTGCCGTGATCGCCGTGGTCGCGCTGGAAGCCAGCCAATTGTTGCGGCACGGCTGAGACCGGGAGGCAGGCATGACGCTCTACACCACGGACTACCTGGAGTATTACCTGACCCTGGTGGCTTGGGTGGTCAACAACGGCATCTGGAGCATTCTCGTGGCCAGCGGCGTGTTCGCGCTGCCGTTCGTGGCCATCGTGATCCAGGAATGGCTCAAGGCCCGCAGCGAGGGTGCGGACGAAGGCAACAAGGGCGTGCTGTCGTCGATGCGCATCGAGAACCGGGTGTGGGTGGCGATCGTGGTCATCATGTTCGCCGGCATCCCGTTCATCCCGGTGGATCTCGCCACGATCAAGTTCGACACCACGCGCTCCGCGCAATGCCAGGTCAACGTCCCGTTGCCCAACGACACGGGCTGGTCCAACGTCTACACGGCGCTCAACGACCAGAGCGCGCTGGTGCCGGTGTGGTGGTTCTTCATGCACGCGCTGTCGAAAGCCGTGACGGGCTCCGCGGTGGCGGCGATCCCCTGCGGCACGGACCTGCGTCAGATTCGCATGGATGTGGATGCCACGCGCATCGACGATCCGGTGCTGGCACAGGAGGTCGCCGACTTCACGCACGACTGCTACGGGCCGTCGCGCGCCAAGCTGTTCATGAACCGGCCGACGCTCTCCGACGAGCAGATGAACGACGTCACCTGGATCGGGTCGAGTTACTTCCTCGACACGCCCGGCTTCTATGACACCTATCGCGCCAAGACCCCACGCACGGCCTGGCCCTACGACGCGACCCGCGATGCGGGGCTGGCACAGGTGGACAGCGGCGGCGGCTATCCGTCCTGCCGGCAGTGGTGGGCCGATGGCGGCCAGGGACTGCACAGCCGGCTGCTGGCACAGGTGGACCCGGACCTGCTGACCCGCATCGGGCGCTGGGTGGGCTTCCTGTCGTCGAGCGAGGTCAATGACTCCGTGATCCGCGCCGTGGTCTCACCGAGGCAGCAGAAGATGAACCAGGGCGCCGTCTACACCGACTACGGCGGCCAGATCGACAAGACGCTGCCGAACGTCGTCACGCGCGGCGCGAGCGACCTGGGGCTGACCGTCGGCTCACTGGGCTTTTTTCCGGCGATGGACGTGGTGCGCCAGGCGCTGCCGATGGTGCTGACGATGCTCAAGATGGCGCTCGTCATCTGCATCCCGCTGGTGCTGCTGATCGGCACCTACGACCTGAAGACGGTGGTGACGGTGAGCTGCGTCCAGTTCGCGCTGTTCTTCGTGGACTTCTGGTTCCAGCTCGCGCGCTGGATCGACAGCACGATCCTGGACGCGCTCTACGGCTGGGGGTTTGGCGCGGACAGGCCGCACACGAACTTCGATCCGCTGATCGGCTTGAACAACGCCTTTGGCGACATGCTGCTCAACTTCGTCATGGCGATGATGTTCATCGTGCTGCCGACGTTTTGGGTGATGGCACTGGCCTGGGCTGGTGTACGGGCAGGCAATATTCTTGGAGCGCTTACCGTCGCTACCGGCGACGCAAAGGCGGCTGGAGGTAGTGGCTCTCGCCTTGCGATGACGGCTGCGTCGAAAGGCGGCGCGAAGTAAGGCGCATCCTTTCGCACCGATGGGGCAGCTACGACTCGTCAGAGTCGCCCATGTCGTGGCGCCACTCGTTCTTGTCGTACAGACCATGGCCGGAGTGTCCTTCACGCCACTCTGGCTGGTTCTCATCATCCGCATCGGCGTTCCGCGCGAGCCATGCGGCGACCACCGCAAAGGCCAGCAGCAGGACAAGCCAGGATACGGAGTACAGCAGCATACCAAGCACGGCCAGCTTGACGATCCAGAGCACCGCCGTCGCCGCGCCTGCGGGCACCCCGCGCGTCACCAGCCAGCCGGCGACACGCTGCTCGCGGCGCAGGTATCCACGCCAGGCACGGCCAGCCCCCCGGCCCAGCCGGTGGCTCCAGCGCCCGTTGTGCGTGTTGGTGGTCATGCTCATGTGCCTCGGTTTCAGTGGTGCCTCACCTCAAGAGCGGCCGGTTGGGGCTTGCCCTCCAGCATAGACCGCGATCAGGAGGCCGGGTTGCGGCTGGCAGAGCGGTCGCAGGTCGATTAGATTCTGCACTATAAATCAAACGTTATGCTACTTTCCCTGCACGTTCTTGCGATAGCTCTAGAGGCTGATTTGATTCCGTGCTATTTTTATAGCATGGATGGAAATTCTAGGCACCAGGTAATCAAGCGGCTGCAGGCGGGACTCCCCCGCGGGGCGCCGTTCGACCTTGCCACCCTGAGCCAGTTCGGGGGGGCTTACTCGCTTGCCGCCCACGGCTTGATATGAAATTGAAGGTATTGCCAACAGTACGTGATTTCATGGAAGAACATCCGGATGGCAGCATTTCTGAACGTTCGCATGATGGGGTGACGGAGGTTTTGACGCGTG
>DPSD01000533.1 GCA_003538495.1 Accumulibacter sp. | reverse complement strand
TCAGGTTGTCGGCAGATAGGGCCCGCACCTCAAAACGCATCCTGGCTCCAGCGGATTCTCATGGAAAGGTCACGTCGGCGGCGTCGCCGGTCCCTCCCGGCTGGCCGTCCTTGCCGTAGGAGACGATCTCGAAATCGCCGTTGGCGCCCGGTGCGCGGTACAGGTAGGCACGACCCCAGGGATCGGACGGCACCGCCTTCTGCAGGTAGGGGCCGTTCCACTTGGCCGCGCTGGCCGGCTTGGTGAGCAAGGCATTGAGCCCCTCTTCGGTGGTCGGGTACTGGCCGACTTCCAGCCGATAGGTATCGAGTGCGCGCGCGAAGGCCTCGACCTGCGCCTTGGCCACCCCCTGTTCGGACCTGCCCAGCTGCGAGAAGTACTTCGGGCCGACGTAGGCTGCCAGCAAGCCGATGATCGTCACCACCACCAGCAGTTCCAGGAGCGTAAAGCCGGCGACGGAACGGGTCGCGCTGCGGCTCTTCCGGGTAGCCTGGCCGCCGGCAACGCCGCCCCGATTCTGGCCAACGGTTTGTACGGCGCTGCTGATCACGGCCTGTTCCCGCGCGCTGCTGCGGCAAGTACCGCAGGCACATAAAGCATGGTTTCACGATACGGTGGAATTCGACCGCCGTGCCTGGACACCGCTCCCTGGCCGGCGTTGTACGCCGCCAGAGCGAGAGCGACATTGCCGTGGTGCCGGGTGAGCAGATCCTTGAGGTGGCGCACGCCAGCGTCGATGTTCTGGGCCGGGTCGTCAGGCCGGGTGACCCCGTAGCGTGCGGCGGTTGCCGGCATCAGTTGCATCGCGCCGGTGGCGCCCTTCGCCGAGACGGCGCTGGCGTTGAAGCGCGATTCGACGCCCACCACCGCGGTCACCAGTTCCGGCGTCACCTGATGGATGCGGGCGTAATGTTCGATCAGCGGCGTCAATTCCCGTTTGCCTTGTTGCTGGCTTTCGCTGGCATGATGCCTCGACACGCTGCGACGGGCTGCAGGAACGCTCTCGCCGCGAATGAAAAGCCGGTAGCTGCCATCCAGGCGCTGGCTGGCATAACGCGGCATGCCGTCAGCGGCGTAGGAAACGAAGACGTTGCCCACCGTCGCTGCAGTCGCCAGCGATGGCGGCAAGCCGCCCAACAGCAAGGCCAGCGCCAGGGGAAAAACAGGTACGGTCGCCGCGGCCATCGCGACCACACTCCCCGGCCGATCAGTAGTTGGCGTCACCCCTGCACCCCCAGAACCCTTAGCCGTGAATCGACGGCCAGATTATCGGCATGCAGAATAACACGTTAGCCAGCTGCGGCGGGTCGCTGCGAGCCCGCGCCAGGGCACCCCGGCGACCGCGGCCCGGCGAACGTCTGACCTCTGGGTCCGCCTTGCAGTTGTCAGGGAAGACAGGAGCCGCACGCTGCTGCTGCTGCTCGAGGGGCTTGCCAAAGGATCGGCTCAGGGAAGCTGGCGGGCGACCGGTCGCGATGGGTCACTGCACCATTCGCTCCAGGAACCGGCATAGAGGCGTGCGCCAAGCAGTCCGGCGACCTCCATCGCCAGCAGGTTGTGACAAGCGGTAACGCCTGATCCGCAGGACATCACCACCTGCTTGGCATCAGTCCCGGCGAGCAGCGCGAGAAACTCGCGGCGCAGTTCGGCGGCCGGGCGAAAACAGCCATCGGCGTCGAGATTGTCACGAAAGAAGCGATTGCGCGCGCCGGGGATATGCCCGCCCACCGGATCGATGGTTTCGTTCTCGCCCCGAAAGCGATCGGGACTGCGGGCGTCGATCAGACACAGCTGGCGCTCGCCGACGTCGGCGAGCAGTTCCCCGGTGCTCACGACGCGATCGTCGGGCGACGCTTCAAAAACCACCTTCGCCGCAGTTGCCGGCAGTTCGGTGGAAAGTGGCCTGCCTTCCGCCAGCCAGCGTTCAATACCGCCATCCAGAACAGCGACGCGGTCGTGCCCCAGCCAACGCAGCAGCCACCACAGTCGGCCGGCGATCATGCCGCCGGAATCGTCATAGGCGACCACCTGCGTGGCTCGCGAAACACCCGCCGCACCCAGCCGGACAGCGAGCACTTGCGGGTCGGGCAAGGGGTGACGGCCGTTGCTGCCGTTCATCGCTCCCGACAGGTCGCGGTCGAGATGCAGGAAGCGCGCCCCCGGCAGGTGGCCGTTGACGTACGCCCTGCCGCCGGCTTCCGGATCGGCGAGCTGATGACGGCAATCAAAGACGCGCCAAGCCGGATCTTCGAGATGATCGGCAAGGGTCGCACTGCTGACCAGCGTCGAGTAGCTCACCCCCCCTGCCCCTCGCTGCTGTCTTCGGCCAGCCACGCCCGCGCTTCAGGTTCGTCGTCGAAGACCCGCACGTCGGCGTGCACGAAGATCTGCGACAGCCATGCGCTCCACGCCACCCACTGGCTTTCGGTAAGCACCGCGATGCGACCGAAATCGTTGGCATGGGCACGCGAGAAGACGATATCCTCCCAAGCCACGTCAAGGGTGAAGTCGGCCATTTCGCGCAGATCAAAGAACAGGTCGACCGGCCCCTCGGGCTGGATCACGCCATTGACGGCATTCTCGAACTCCTGGTAGTCCGCGAGAGAGAATTCTGCATAGACCGTGACTTCGACGCGCTTCGGCTGGTTTTCGATGACTATCATGGCATCCTCCCTTTTTCGTTGGACAAGTGTAGCGTGTAGGAGCAGTCCCGCAAAGGAGGCTGTCGCCGCAAGTCCACCGGGGGCGGCTCCGCTCGTCGGCAGCTGGTCCGATGATGCCATTCGGCCCATTCGTCCGTCCGGCGATTCCCCGGAACCGCCGTAACCGGACGTCACAATACTTGATCGCGGAATTTGCGTTTGACCGGAGGGGCACTAATAAGCTATTTTCGGCGGTTTGATTCGAGCCCCTCCCATGCCACGAGCGAACCCCGAGAAACCTGTTGACCGTGCCCAGTCCGCCCCGGCAGGAACAGCCACTGGCCAACTCAAGTTCGAGGCAGCACTCGCACAACTTGAACAGATCGTCCAGGACATGGAGGGGGGCCGCCTGCCGCTTGAGGAATCACTCGCCGCGTATCGACGTGGCAGCGAACTCCTGCAGCACTGCCAGCAGCAGCTCAGTGACGCCGAAAGGCAGATCCAGGTCCTGGAAAATGGTGCGCTGCGCGCTTTCGAAGCCAATGGCGACGAAGCCCGATGAGCGCCGCCACTGTCTCGGATACGCCGGGTGATCCGTCCTTTCCGGTCTGGATGTGCAGCGTCCAGTCGCAAGTGGAAGCAGCCCTGTCCCGGTGCTTGCCGCCCGGTGAGGCGATTCCGGGCCGTCTGCACCAGGCCATGCGCTACGCCTGTCTCGACGGTGGCAAGCGCGTGCGGCCGCTACTCGCTTTTGCCGCCGGCGAACTGACCGCAGCCAGCCCGCAACGGCTGCAGGTGGTCGCCTGCTCCGTCGAACTGATCCACAGCTATTCGCTCGTTCATGACGACTTGCCGTCGATGGATAACGACGTGCTGCGGCGCGGCCGGCCGACCTGCCATGTCGAATACGATGAGGCAACTGCCCTGCTGGTTGGCGACAGCCTGCAATCCCTGGCCTTCGAACTGTTGGCGCGCGCCGATCTTGGCGACCACCGCAGGCAACTGGAAATGCTGCGCCTGCTGGCGCGCGCGAGCGGCTCGCTGGGCATGGCCGGCGGCCAGTCGATCGACCTCGAGGCGGTCGGCAGGAGGCTCAACCAACCCGAGCTTGAACTGATGCACGCACTCAAGACGGGCGCTTTGATCCGTGCCGCGGTGTTGCTCGGAGGCCTCTGTGGGACCGCGCTGAGCGCTCCCGAAAGCGCTGCGCTTGACCGCTTTGCCAAGCGCGCGGGCCTGTTGTTTCAGGTTGTTGATGACATTCTCGACTGCACCGCCAGCACCGCCACGCTGGGCAAGACCGCAGGCAAGGACGCAGCCGCGGAAAAGCCGACCTACGTCAGCCTGATGGGTCTCGAAAGGGCCCGTGAATTTGCCGCCGACCTCAAGAGCCAGGCACTTGAAGCGCTAGCCATTTTTGGCGAACGCAAGCGGCGCCTGGTCGAGCTGACCGATTTCATCACCCAGCGCAAGTTCTAGGTGCCGCTGCCGCTCACCGCTCGCGGTCGGTACACAGCGCTTCTGCAGGACCCAACAAGAAAATGACCCCCTACCCTCTGCTCGATACCATCAGCTATCCGGCGCAACTGCGCAAACTTGACCGCCGACACCTGCCCCAGTTGGCCAGCGAATTGCGCACCTTTCTGGTTGAATCGGTCTCGCGGACCGGCGGCCACCTGTCGTCGAACCTCGGCACCGTCGAACTCACCGTCGCGCTGCACTACGTCTTCGAGACGCCGCATGACCGCCTGGTGTGGGATGTCGGCCATCAGACCTACGCCCATAAGGTGCTCACCGGGCGGCGCGCCGGGATGGCCAGGCTGCGGATGCACGGCGGCGTTTCCGGCTTTCCGAAACGTAGCGAGAGCGAGTACGACACCTTCGGCGTCGGCCACTCGTCTACCTCGATCTCGGCCGCGCTGGGCATGGCTCTGGCCGCCAAGATCAAACACGAGACGCGCAAGGTGGTGGCGATCATCGGCGACGGCGCGATGTCTGCCGGCCAGGCCTTCGAAGCACTGAACAACGCTGGCGTCGCAGACGCCGACATGCTGGTCGTGCTCAACGACAATGACATGTCGATTTCACCGCCGGTGGGAGCACTCAACCGCTACCTGGCGCGCCTCTTTTCGGGCAGCACCTTCAACGCCGCGCGCAAGGCTGGCGAGAAGATCCTCGACTTTTCGCCATCGCTGCTCGAGTTCGCCAAACGCGCCGAGGAGCACGTCAAGGGGATGTTGACCCCCGGCACCCTGTTCGAGGAACTGGGGTTCAACTATATTGGCCCGATCGACGGACACGATCTCGAGTCACTGGTGCCGACGCTACTGAACCTGAAGAATCTCAAAGGCCCCCAGTTCCTGCATGTGATCACCAAGAAGGGCCAGGGGTACAAGTTGGCCGAAGTCGATCCGATCCTCTACCACGGCGTCTCTCAATTCAAGCCCGAGGTCGGTATCGCTGGCGGCAAGAGCGGCGCCAAGCCGACTTATACGCAGATCTTTGGCGACTGGTTGTGCGACATGGCGGCTGCCGACCCGCGTCTGGTCGGCATCACTCCGGCGATGCGCGAAGGCTCGGGCCTGCTGCGCTTCAGCGAACGCTACCCGGACCGCTATCACGATGTCGGGATCGCCGAGCAGCATGCGGTCACCTTTGCCGCCGGGCTGGCCTGTGAAGGCATGCGGCCAGTGCTGGCGATCTACTCGACCTTCCTGCAGCGCGGCTACGATCAGCTGGTGCACGATGTGGCTCTGCAAAACCTGCCCGTCGTCTTCGCACTCGACCGTGGCGGCCTGGTCGGCGCCGACGGTCCGACGCATCATGGTGCGTTCGACCTCTCGTTCCTGACCTGCATTCCGAACATGGTGGTGATGACCCCCGCCGACGAGGACGAGTGCCGCAAGATGCTGACCACCGCCTACCACCTGGACTGCCCGAGCGCCGTGCGCTACCCGCGCGGAACCGGTCCGGGAGCGGTCATTGAACCGACCCTGGTCGGGCTACCCCTGGGCAAGGGCCAAATCCGCCGCCGCGGCAGCAAGGTCGCGCTGCTCGCCTTCGGCAGCATGCTCACACCGGCGCTGGCAGCGGCCGAAGAGATCGACGCCACGGTCGCCAACATGCGCTTTGTCAAACCGATCGATCGCGAACTGATCGCCACCCTGGCGGCGGAACATTCGCTGCTGGTCAGCGTCGAAGAGAATGCCTTGATCGGTGGCGCCGGTTCCGAAGTCGAGCGGATTCTTGAAGAACTCGGCTGCACCGTGCAACTGTTGCGTATGGGACTTCCCGACCACTTCGTCGAACAGGGCGACCAGGCGCTCCTGCTGGCGGAAATCGGCCTGGACGGCGACGGTATCGTCAGCGCGATACGGGCCCGGCAAGGCAGACTGGCAGATCCGGGCCAGCCACCGCACATGGCATGCGACGATCAGCAAGATTATCAGGAGCCGCGATGAACGCACCAGAAACCCCGCAAGCCCCCACTGAAATGGTGGACGTTCAGGGCTCGGCCGATACCCGGCGGATCGCCATCAACAAGGTGGGCATCAAAGCCATTCGTCACCCGGTCAAGGTGCTCGACAAGTCCGGCGGCGTGCAGCACACCATCGCCATGTTCAACATGTACGTCAGCCTGCCGCACAACTTCAAGGGCACCCACATGTCGCGCTTTGTGGAAATTCTCAACAGCCACGAGCGAGAAATATCGGTCGAAAATTTCCCGGCCATGCTGCGCGACATGGTTGACCGGCTGGAAGCCGAGACCGGTCATATCGAAATGAGTTTTCCCTATTTCATCAACAAGGCGGCTCCGGTGTCCGGTGTGCAGAGCCTGATGGATTACGACGTCACGCTGATTGGCGAGATCGGCCACGGGCGGATCGAGTCGACCATCAAGGTCGCCGTTCCGGTGACCAGCCTCTGCCCGTGTTCAAAGGAAATTTCCGAACGCGGCGCACACAACCAGCGCTCGCACGTGACGGTCACCGTACGGATCAATGAGCACCTGTGGATCGAGGAACTGGTTCAATTCATCGAGTCACAAGCATCGTGCGAGCTCTACGGACTGCTCAAGCGCCCCGACGAGAAATTCGTCACCGAACGCGCCTACGACAACCCGAAATTTGTCGAAGACATGGTGCGCGACGTCGCGGCACGGCTCAACGCCGAGCAGCGCATCGATGCCTATGTAGTGGAGTCCGAGAACTTCGAATCAATTCACAACCATTCCGCATACGCCCTGATCGAGAACGACAAGCGACCTGGCGGCTGACCGGCGGGCGCTCGCCACAACAAGCACGGCGGAGCCTGTTCGACCCCGCCGCGTTGTCGTTTACCGCATCCGCGCTTGCTCAGCGCTGCTTGCGCGTCGGCTGTTCAGCGCTGCTTGCGCGTCAACTTTTCCTTGATCCGCGCCGACTTGCCGGAGCGCTCCCGCAGGTAGTACAGCTTGGCCCGCCGAACGTCGCCGCGCCGCTTGACTTCAATCGCCGCGACCAGCGGCGAGTAGGTCTGGAAGGTACGCTCGACACCCTCGCCCGAGGAAACCTTGCGGACGATGAAACTGGAGTTGAGGCCACGATTACGCTTGGCAATCACCACGCCTTCGTAAGCCTGCAAACGCTCCCGCGTACCTTCCCGCACCTTGACCTGGACTACGACCGTGTCGCCCGGTGAAAATACGGGAATCACTTTGCCCAGACGGGCAATCTCTTCTTGTTCAAGTTGGTCGATCAGATTCATCTTATAAACTCCATGCATGCAAACTACGCATTATTGTCCTGACCGCATTGCTCCTGAAACTGCACCAGGAGTTGCGTTTCCAATTTTGACAAGGAACGCCCCGCCAACAACTCGGGGCGCCGCTGCCATGTTCGACCCAGCGCTTGTTGCAGCCGCCAGCGTCGTATTTCCTCGTGGTGACCGGACAGCAGAACGCCCGGCACCCGCCGCCCGTCATATTCCTCGGGCCGCGTGTAATGTGGGCAATCCAGCAAACCCGTTACAAACGAATCCTGTTGTGCCGACTCGAGATCGTTCAGCACGCCCGGCAACTGCCTGACGACGGCATCGATCAGCGCCATCGCCGGGATCTCGCCACCGGAAAGGACGAAATCCCCGATTGAAATCTCCTCATCGACACAGGCCGTGATCAGCCGTTCGTCAATGCCCTCATAGCGCCCGCAGACCAGCACCAGCGCTTCCTCGGCCTGCGCCAGGCGCAGCACGCGCTGATGCGTCAGCAGCGAACCCTGTGGCGAGAGGCAGATGACCCGGCTGGCGGCGGCGCCAGCCGCCTGCTGCCTGGCCTTCGCCGCGATGATCGCCGCTTCGAGTGGACCCGGCAACATCACCATCCCCGGGCCACCCCCGTAAGGGCGGTCATCGACGCTGCGATGCCGATCCGACGTGAAATCACGCGGATTCCACAACTGCAGGCTCCACCGCCCCTCCAGCAGGGCCCTGCGGGTCACGCCCGCCTGCGCCACCGCAGCAAAGGTCTCGGGAAACAAGCTCACCACATCAACGACAAACGGCCGCTCGCCCGGCAGCGCACCGCCGGCGAAAGTCACCAGTCGCTTTCCCATTCCACGCGGACGCACTGTCGCTGGAGGTCAACGTTCAGCACCACCGCCGCAACGAAAGGCAGCAAACGTTCCGCGCGTCCACCATCGGCAACCCGCAGCACGGCGTTGGCCGGGGTGTCGATCAGACCGACAATCCGGCCCAGCGCCTGATCGTGGGTATTGATCACTTCGAGGCCGACCAGTTCGGCCCAGTAGTACTCGTCAATCGCCGTCGGTGGCAATTCGCTTTGCGGCACGCCAACCAGCACGCCTCCCATTGCCTCTGCGGCCGTACGGTCGGCAACGCACGCCAATTGAGCAACCAGCACCTCGTTGCGGACATCACAGTTGATCAGCCTGGTTTGACGCCAAAGCTCGGGAGCATCACCCTCCCGGCCGAGCCACCACCCCGGCAACCGGGCCCAGCTCTGGGGATCATCGGCAAACGGGTAAACCCGAACCGCGCCCTGCAGCCCGTGCGGACCCGCAATCTTGCCAAGGACGATCATCGCGCTGCGCGGCGCATCGCTTCCCGCCGCCGCGCCATTGGTCTCAGGCAGGGACAGGCCAGGCAACGCTCAGGCTGCCACCTTGGCAGCCGACTGCTTGAGCAGGCGAGCAACGGTCAGCGACAGTTGAGCACCTTGCTGCTGCCAGTAACTGAGACGATCGGTGGCGATTCGCAACCCTTGTTCACCACCTGACGCCAGCGGATTGTAAAAGCCGATGCGCTCGATGAAGCGACCATCGCGGCGAGCGCGGGAATCAGCGACCACCATGTTGTAGAAGGGGCGCTTCTTGGCGCCACCACGGGCCAGACGAATGACAACCATGATAATTTCTTCCGAATTCAGAAAAAGGCGAGGATTATAGCAAGAAAGAGTGCCCTCAACACGAACCCGGGCCGACCATCGCCAACTTTCCGACTGTTGAATCGGCTCCCGGGGCAAGGCGCGTGTACCCCACGCGTTTCAGGCGCACGGGTATAATCGCCGGAGAACCGGTCGACGGCCAGCACATCGATGCTGCAAGCAGCGTTCCGACTGAGCCAGTGCTGCCCGTGCTGTGCAGCAAACCAGGTACCGACGAGGCAAGTCGCGTGACAACGCAATCCCCTTTGGCAGGTGGCCCGATGACCAAGAGCGCTGACCACGACCATGGCATGAATGGAGCAGAATCTGCCCCGTCCGGCATACGAACCATTGTGCAGTGGCTGGAGTCGCCAATGGCGCACCTCCCCGCCGACGAGCTTCCTTCCTTGCGGGCGCAGGTCAAGGCGCTGCGTGAGGTTGGTGGAACGGCGAAGCAGCGCGCTTACGCTCTGGATGGCTTGTACACCCGCTGTTCGGCAGTTTTGGCGAAGCTTCTCCCCGAACTGACCGACCTGCTGTTGCCGGTCCCGCGCAAGACACGACGACTCGTCCGGAGCGTTCTCGACCTCCTGCAGATGCTCGCGGATGACACTCTGGCGATGCTCGAAGGGCTCGACGGGATGAACACCTCGGACCCCAACCAGGCGCCGGACCTCGCCCTTTGGCGAAGCCTGCATGCGCTGGCGCAGCAGCTGATGATCAGCCACCTGATTGCCGCTCCGGCTCCGGCCGGCGCCTGGCAGCAGTTGCATCAGACCTATGCCACCGCGCAACGCCTGCAGCTTGCCACTGCAGTCCCTCGCGGCCAGGCGAGCAGTCTGCAAGAAATCTACTACGCGGCGATTCTGCTTGGCTGCGCCCAACCAGCATCCCTGACCGCGCGTGAAGTGCTGTTCCTGGCGGCCTACTTCGAACGTTTTGCCGGCCACATCGAAGCCATTTCGGCGCTTGCCACAGTCGCCCCGGGGGCCTTCTGGATCGATCCCGCGCGCGATGTCGCCGCCTTGTCGTTCTCGCGCAGGCTGGCGCCATCAGCCTCCCCTTTCGAGTGCTTCTCATGCGCCCGCCTGGGCGTGCTGCTCAAGACGCAAGTCGCCCAGCTTGGCTCCGGCACGCCACCGCAGGAGATCGACCTGCCGGACTTCGCCGGCACGCCCGCCGGGGTCGGCGTCCTTCGCCGCTTGGCGGGACGCTGGTGCGAAGCGGGGAAGCGTCGTTATCAACGCCGCCGGCAGAGCTATCGGACGGTCCTCAGTACAGGCGGTATCGACGAACTCTGGCAACTCTGCAAGAACGGCAATGCGGCAAGCGTCGGGCTGTCGAGTTGGATGATTACCAACGAAAGCCCGGATGGTTATGCAGTGATGCATGTTTCTGGCAAGATTGGCGCACTCGCAGTGGGAAACGTTGCCGCAGTCCGTACCGGGGACGAACAGAACTGGCAGATTTGCGTGGTCCGCTGGGCGGTATCGGAGAACCCCGAGCACCTTGAACTGGGTCTGCAGATCCTGGCGCCAAGAGCGGTGCCCGCGCTCCTCGCCCGGCCGTCGGACAGCCAGGCCGAAGAACACCTGCGAGTCCTTATCCTTCCCGAGATTCCGATGCTCCGATCCAGTCAATTGCTCGTCGTCGCGTCAGGCGCCTTGAGCAAACAGAGCAAGAAGCTGCTGCTGATCATTGAGGAGCAGAACCTGTCGGTCCGCGAGATCAAGAGCATCTGCGTTGACGAGCAGACGGGTAGCGTGGAGATCCTGTCGATCGAGCCTGATCAGAGCGATCTCTAGGAGGACGAGTCACGGCTGCCGTAACGCCTCCTGAAGGCGGCTAGCGTCGCCGCGACCAGAGCACCGACGAGCACCACGGCCGAGGGCAGATAGAGCCGTAAGTGGAATAGCGGTAGCACCGCAGGAGCGCCATGACGGCCGTATACGTGGAAAATTCGATAGATAAAGGGTAAAGCCCTTTTGCCGCAACAGAAAACCGAGTGCTGCAGAAATGGCCGACTGCCGCCGCATCGCATACGTCAACACGGACATTGGGGAGGGTGCGGTGGAGCCCGCCGAGGAAGAAACTGGCAACCACCAATCCACGCGCCTTCAGCAAGACGCGCTCGAGCCATGGGGTTCGCCGAGAAAACCAAGCGACCGGGTGACCGCCGCGTAGGAGGTGGCCACCCCGCCTACCCCGATGACTACCGACCACAAGGCGATCAGCGCGGCAAACAAGCTACGCGCCAGATGCAACTCGAGCTGCGCGACGACCCTTGGAGCGCAAGGGATATTGGCGACAATGCTCGTCAGCACAGCGACCAGCGGTACCAGCGCAAGCGGCGTGGTGAAGGCAAGGCTGGCACTGGTGTCTTGAAGTCCTCCTGGACGAAGCGACGCGCGATGCCGGCGATGAAAAGAAATCGGGGAAAAGCGCGCCGGGAAAGCATGAGCGCGTGATGATCCCGAAAGTAGGCTGCGATACACTGCCGAGGCTGGCTCGTTACCCGACAGCTGCCGCTAGCGAGCCGGCTGCCGGGCCCCCACCCGGCGGCCTCGGGTAGGCGGATGACAGCATTTGGACTGCCATAAGAGGTGCGCCAAGGCCGCCGAAGAGGCGACGGTTCAAGGCGCGCCACCGGCGCTGGCGGTCGGTCAACGACGAATTTCAGGATATTGGCCCGATGCGGGAAGTTCTTGTTCTCTACTACAGCCATCGAGGATCGGTGCGGGCGCTCGCCCAGCAGATCGCGCGCGGCATCGAGTCGATCGACGGCGTTTCCGCTCGTCTGCGAACGGTCGCGAAGGTGTCCACCGTTTGTACGGTGAGCGCCCCGGAAGTACCTGCTGCCGGGGCTCCCTATGTGGAAGCGGCCGACCTCGCGCAGTGCGCCGGACTGGCGCTCGGCAGCCCGACCCGCTTCGGCAACATGGCGGCGCCGATGAAGTACTTCTGGGACGGCACCGCTGCCGAATGGTCGGCTGGAACCTTGGCCGGCAAGCCAGCCTGCGTCTTCACCTCGACGGCCAGTGCCCATGGCGGGCAGGAAAGCACGCTGCTGTCGATGATGCTGCCGCTGTTCCATCACGGCATGCTGCTGGTAGGCCTGCCCTATGGTGAAACGGCGCTATCAAGCACGCGCAGTGGTGGCACACCCTACGGAGCCAGCCATGTGGCTGGTGCCGAAGGCAACCCGACACTCAGCGACGAGGAACGCCAACTCGCTTTCGCACAAGGAAGGCGCCTGGCGACCATCGTCATGCAGTTCAGCCGATGATCATCCGCGCACTGTACTTGACCGCATGCGGCAGCCTGATTTCGCTGATTTTCCTGTGCCTTGCCTGGGAACTGCGGCTGGCGCCGGTCCAGCCGGGTGGCTCATGGCTGGCGTTGAAGTGCCTGCCGCTGCTGACGCCGCTGTTCGGAATCCTCAATGGTCGCCGCTACACCTATCAGTGGGCGAGCATGCTGATCCTGCTCTATTTCACCGAAGGGATAGTGCGCGCCACCAGCGAACGGGGACTGGGGCAGTCGCTGGCGATCGCCGAAACGCTGCTGGCGATCGTTTTCTTCTGCGCCACGGTCGCCTACTCCAGACTCACTCGCCCGTCGGTACACGGCCAGCCGTCCATCGCCTCGGACAGTCGTCGGGAGTAGACTCAAACGTCGGCCTGAGGGTCGACGCGGTCGGGCACCTGGAGTTTGTTCAAGGCATTGAGGTAGGCTTTCGCCGAGGCGATGACGATATCGGTGTCAGCACCATTGCCATTGACGATGCGGCCATCCTTCCCCAGACGCACGGTCACTTCACCTTGCGCATCGGTGCCCGTGGTGATGGCATTGACTGAATAGAGCAGCAACTCGGCGCCGCTGGCGGCAATCGACTCGATCGCCTTGAAGGTCGCGTCGACCGGGCCGCTGCCCA
>DPSD01000489.1 GCA_003538495.1 Accumulibacter sp. | reverse complement strand
ATCCGGTGCAGTTGGAAATCCGTTTCGGCGAGCACACCCTGCGGACGCTGCCGGTGCTCGACGATCAGGAACTGTCCACCAGCCGGCCGGCGCCGGTAGTGTATTGGGAGGGGCTGGTCAAGGTCGAAGGCAGCCTCAGCGGTCGCGGCTACCTGGAAATGACCGGCTACGCCGGCAGATTGCAGATGTAAGGGGAACTCGCAGTCCGTGCGAGGTTCCCGGACGACCCCGGATCCTGGCCTGCCATCCGTCGTTGCGCACCAGGTCACCGTTCCCGCCAGCGCGGCAGGCGAAGTCAGGCCGCTCAACCGGTCACGGATCGATCGGGTCCCGTATCCACTGCGCGCCGTCACCGACACAGTGAACCTGCGTCTTTCGACGATCAGCATCCCTGCGGCAGGAGCGGGGCGCACAGCCGGCAGGCCATCCGCCTCCGCCCAGTCGCCAGCTATGCGCTCAGTCAGCGTGCAGTACCGGTGGCAATCGAAATTCCATCATGGTCTCCTCCTGGCGCTCGGCCGCAATCTGCCCAAGGGGCACTTCAACGCCCAGGTCGGCCACGGCCCGCTCCAGGGGCAGAGAATAACCATAGCAGCAGACCCTGCGACCTCGGAAAAATCGTGAGCTTAAGACGTCGACAAGCACAGCCGTAAATGCACATTGAGCATTTTTATCTGTTAAAATATGCAAATTTTGCATATAAATGATTCCGCCTATGGCGATTACCACCATTGCCGAACTGGTTCGGGCCGCACGAAATGGTCGTAGCCAGAAAGAATTCGCCCATGAGCTGGGCGTCCTGCAGTCCTCCATCAGTCGTTACGAGAGCGGAAAGGCAAGCCCTCCGGCGCCGGTGATAGAGCACTGCATGCGGATGGTACATTCGGGCAGCAGTGAGCCCATTCCGACAGCCGATGAACTCGCCAACAAGGTGCGGACAGCACTTGCCGATACGAGTCTCGGTCAGGTCCGCCTCCTGATCTCGAAGCTCATTGACACCCTGACAGGTGAATATGCCCAGGCTTGCGCGACGACCGCCGCATCGACCGTGAAAGACAGGAAATGATGCAGAATCCGATTCCGGTTGTAGATCTCTTGTGGTTGATGGTCGCGGTGACAGCATCAGGCCCCAGGACTTCATCATCGAAGCCGAGAATTTTGGCGTTCCACAGATGCGCCACAGAGTCATTCTTTTCGGGGTACGGCGCGATCTGTCATGGCTGGATCATGACGTGCTGTCGCCGGCGATGACCGGCAGGGTGTCGGTGTGGCAGGCGATTTCTGGTTTGCCACTTTTGCGCAGCCGTCTGTCGAGGGAGCCGGATTCCTTCGAGTCGTGGTTCCAGGTGATCAGGGAAGCCCCCCGCAGCCTCAAGGGGTGGAGGAGCAAGACCAGAGAAAAGATCGAAGAGTTGATGCGCGAAGCGGCGACGAGAGCCGCAGCACACCAGTCGACTGGCGACAGATTCGTGGCGGGTGACATGAACACTGTAAGGCTTCAGGCGCTCCTATTGAAGGAAAGATATGGCATTGCCTGACGGTCTCTACGACCAGCTGCTCACCCAAACGCTTTGGAATCTCGTCTCCCGGACGACAACGGATGACGGCCGCACCCTCAAGCCCCTGACGGCGGAGGAAGCCCCCGGGCGCCTGGCCGATGCGATTGCTTCCCAGTTGACCCGAATCCTCGATGACCTGAAAGGCGAGGGTGCGGAGAAGCTGCAGCATCAGCTTGACCTGGTCAATTCCGTCCTCGTTGGCCTGCGTCATCGCCTTGGGAATGATGCTGAGGGTGCGGACACCCTCCTCTCTCCACCCCGACTCCTGCAGGCTATCCACCGGCAGTCGTCAAGCCCGGTGATGCCGGAGACCGGCCTGGCTTCGCCTTGGCTCTTCACGGCCGGTAAAGGCTCACCCTCGCTGCTGACCGAATTGCGCCGCGAACTGGCAGCCTGCGATCACGTTGACATCCTGGTCAGCTTCATCACCCACTCCGGGGTGCGCAAGCTGCTTGACATCCTCAAATCCGTGACCGCAGTGAGCGCCGATGGCCAGCCGCGAACGCGCCTGCGCGTCCTGACGACCACCTACACAGGTGCCACGGAAATCCTGGCCCTGGATGAGCTGGCCGACCTGCCGGGTTGCGAGATTCGCGTTTCGCTCGACGGCCGCCGGACCCGGCTGCATGCCAAGGCCTGGCTGTTCCGGCGCCAGACCGGCTTTGGTTCGGCCTACGTAGGCAGCGCCAACTTGTCAGGGGCCGCGCTGATGGGCGGGCTAGAGTGGACGGTGAAATTCACCGAGCGTGGTCAGCCGGATTTGTTTGAACGTGCCAGTGCGCACTTCGAGATGCTCTGGGAAGACAACGAATTCCAGGGCTACGACCCCGCCAACCCGGCACACCGGACCGCCCTCGGGGAGGCGCTCAAACGGGAGTCGGGAGAAGACATCGTTGCCCGGCCCACCTATTTTGACCTTGAGCCGAAAGCCTATCAGCAGGAAATGCTCGATCAGCTGCAAGTTGAACGGAATCACGATCGCCGGCGTAATCTTGTCGTCGCCGCCACCGGCACCGGTAAGACCGTCGTGGCCGCCTTCGACTATAAGCGTCTCTGCATGCAGGAGGGTGGGCAGCCGCGATTGCTGTTCGTGGCCCATCGGGAGGAGATATTGAAGCAGGCGCTGCGGACCTACCGTGAAGTGCTGCGCGACCATTCCTTTGGCGAGCTGCTTACCGGAGGCACCCAACCACAAAGATTCGATCACGTCTTTGCCACCATCGACAGCGTAGTGGCGCGCGATGTGGCGACACGCCACGGCACCGACCACTGGTACGTCGTGGTGGTGGATGAGTGCCACCGCCTGGCGGCCGATCGTTTCGAGGCCTTGGTGACCACCGTTCGGCCGCACATTCTCCTTGGCCTGACAGCGACTCCCGAACGCAGTGACGGCAAGCCGATCCTGGGTTATTTCAACAACCGGCCGGATGGCTCGCCCGCCGTCGAACTCCGACTCTGGCACGCCCTCGACCAACAGTTGCTGAGCCCTTTCGAGTATTACGCCTGCGACGACGATACCGACTTCTCTGAAGTGCCCTGGCAGCAGCCCGGGGAACTGGTCGCCATCGACAGCTTGGTCACTGGCAACGAAGTGCGCGCTCGGCTGGTGCTCAACGAATGGCGCCGTTTGGCGGGTGACCCGGCCCGCGGCCGCGCCCTGGTGTTCTGTGTCTCCGTGGCTCATGCGCAATACATGACCGAAAGACTGAAACAGGCCGGCATCAAGACGCTATGCGTGGTGGGCGACACCTCTCAGGAGGAAAGGCGGAGGGCACCGGAAATGCTGGCCCGGGGAGAGGTTACTGCGCTTGTGACCTGTGATCTCTATAACGAAGGTGTCGATCTGCCGCTGGTCGATACCCTGCTCCTTCTTCGACCCACGCAAAGCCCGGTGCTGTTCCAGCAGCAGATCGGCCGCGGCCTGCGTCTGGCCAGGGGAAAGGAAAGCTGCCTGGTTCTCGATTTCGTCGGTCGCCATCGGGAAGAATTCCGCTTCGACCGCCTGTTGTCCACCATCACCGGACTTTCGCGCAGCCAGTTGATCGAGGCGGTGGACCAAGGTTTCGGCACCTTGCCACCGGGTTGCCACATCCATCTGCAACGTCAGACCCGCGAACAGGTTTT
>DPSD01000488.1 GCA_003538495.1 Accumulibacter sp. | reverse complement strand
CGGCGTCGATCTGCTGCCGCACGGCCGCCAGGCGGGCAATGGCTTCTTCCCGGCTTCCTGGAGCGCCGGTCACCCCGCCCGGCGGCGAGCCCGCGCTGCGCGCGGCGACGACCTGCACCGTCGTCTTGGCCTTCACCGCTTCTTCGAGCTGCTGCATCTTCACCATACGAATGCGATCCAGCTCGTCGTCGCGAGGCGTGCGCTGCAGCGTGCCATCACCTGCCGAGCGCGGGGGCATCGGCGGCGCGTCGAGGTTGTCCGGGCGGGCGATCGGTATCGCGCTGACCGGCGCAGCGAGTTCCGGCACCTGCAGCGGTTTCGCGGCTGCGGCCGGGATGATCCCGTCCTTTTGCTTGCCAGCGATTTCGTTGGCGAACAGGCTGCTGTTGCCGCCGCTCTCTTTGGCGCCCGGATCCGGCTGGTTTTGTTGGGCGGCGCGATCAGCGGCCACCAGGACCATGACCAGCAGGAAGACGGTCATCACGCCGCCGACGAGGTACACCGGGAGGTTGTTCACCCGGCGCACGCCGGAGCGCTTGGACACTTCGCCGGGCGAGGCCTCCGGCGACATCTGATCTTCGCTGACGTGTTCAGCCATCGCCCGTCACTCCTTCCGGACCCAGGCGCCGGCCGGCGCCACCGTGTCGTTCTGCGCCACGTAGGCGCGACTCAGGGACTTCGTTCCGACCATCAGCGTGACGCGGTAGAGGTTGGTGCTGATCGGGGCGTCGACGACGTAGCGCAGGCTGAGTCCAGGACCGCCGGCCCCGGCGGCGGCCGGCTGGTCCGCCGACGCGGCCAGTTCGGCATCGAACTCGAGAATGGCGTAGCCCTTGCTGCGCAGCGATTCGAGCAGCGCGCTGCCGTAGGCGTCCGGCGTTGGCTGGCCGAGGTCGAAGCGGGTGCTTGCCGGCGGGTACAGCGTCACGAGCTGCCGCACGCTGTCCGCGGCGAGACTTTCATTGACGGTGGCCGGGGCGTTGGCGCCGAGGAAGTTGCCGTAAGGCTCGGTCGAGGCGCAGCCGGCCAGACCAGCCAGGAGTAGGAATGGGAATGCGAGGAAGGTGAGGCCCGAGAAGCCCGTTAGCTTGCGCATGATCATTGCCCCTTCTCAATGGTCACGCGGTCCTGGCCCGATCCGACACCGGCAATCAGGATAGCCTTGTCGAACACCGCATCGACGATGTAGCGGTTGCCCTGGACGCGATAGTTGACCATCACCGTTTCGTCGTCGGAGAACAGGCCGCCGTCCTCGCGTACGACCAGCAGGGTCGGCGCTTCACCCTGCGCCATCGTCGCGGGCATCTGGATGATGGTCTTGCTGCCGTCGTTGTAGACGCGCAGCGGCTTCCAGGCGGCGCTGCCCGAGACCTCGTAATCAAAGCTCAGGTTGCCCAGGTACTCGCCGGTTTCCGGCAGGGTGCTGTCTCGACGTTCCCTCACTTCGCGGGTCTTGATCGCCTCCCATTTGGCCATGGCGTCCTCGGGATAGGCGAAGGAAACCTGCGGCATGTATTGCTTGCGATGCGAGCGCAGACGCAGGTGATAGGTGCGGCGGTTGGTGGTCACCACCAGCGACGTTTCCAGTCCGACGTCCAGCGGCTTGATGATCAGGTGTTGAACCTCGCCGCCGCCGCTGCCGGTGATCGCCGGTTCGACCGTCCAGCGCGCGGTATCGCCGAGGTTGATCGAGTTGACCTGCTCGCCGGCTTGCAGGGCGACGTCGCAGACCTGCAGCACCGCGCAGACGATGCTCGGTTGCTGCGCGCCGTAGAGGAACCGGATCGAGCCGTTTGGCCCGGCCACCGGGGCCGTGCCTGTTCCGCCAGAGGCCTGCCACTTTTCGGCGATGGCAATCGCCGCCCGCTCCTGTTTCGTCAGCTTCGGGTTCTTGCCTGAGAAATAGAGATCGGCGAGGTTGTCGCCAGAGGCCGCCAGTGCGACTGCGGGCACGGCGAGGATCATTGCATACAGAAACTTCTTCATGGGGTGCCCTTCTCTCAAAGCTGTCTCGACCAGGAGAACTCACGAACGTAGATCCCCAGCGGGTTGTTGCGCATCTGTTCCTCGCTGGTGTCGGTGGTCGGTTCGACGACATAGACCGTCACCAGCGAGCGCATACGGACAGGGGTGCCTTTGACGATCCCTTGCCGATCGCGGGTGGTCTCCAGCCAATCGACTTGCCAGGTTTCTGGCGTCTGCTGGAGTACCGAGGCGATTTCGATGCTCACCGTTTCCTTGGCCGCGCGTTTGAACGGGCTGGCTTCCTCGGTGCCGTTCAGCCACTCGTTCATCCTGGCCGTGCCTGGATCGTTCGGGGCGAGCATCGAGTACAGCCGGAAAACGGCCTTGCGCTGCAGGGCGACGTCGGGGGTGACTAGGCGCGCGTCGCTGATGAACGAGGCCACCGACGCTTCGAGCACCCGCACATCGGCAGGCGCGGCGCGTTCTGCCGGCGCCACGGCGAGCGCCTGCCCGAGCTTGTCGACCTGGACGACGTAGGGCACGAACTTCGCCTGGCTGCCGATGTGAATGATCCCGCCGATGCTGGCCAGGGCGATCAACAGCGACAGGATGCTGAGCAGCTGCCAGGTCTGGCGTGAAGAGACGACGCTGCCGACGTGCTCGTTCCAGGTGCGACGCGCCGCCAGATAGGGGTTCTCGTTCTCGCCGTTGCGGCGGCCCCCGCTCATCGGTTCATGGGAACGCCGGGGGTCGGCGTCGGCAGCGGGCGACCTGAACAGCCAGCCCCTGAGTTGATTGGCAAAGCTCATGCGGCGACTCCATATTCACGAAGGTTCAATCCCCTGCCCTGTAGCCACTCGTGCACCCAGCCGTGACCGAACTTGGCTTCCAGGTGCTTGATGGCGGCCAGCGATTCTTTGTCGGCCGCGCCGACGAAGGCCAGCGCCAACGGCCCCAGCGCGAGGTCGTACAGACGACGGCCGTTTTCTGAAACGTAGTAGTACTGACGCTTGGGAATGGCGGTGGCGAGGATCTCGATTTGCCGGGCGTTGAGGCCCATGCGGCGGTACAAGGCCGCGGTGTCCTCGTCGCGGGCGTAGATGTTGGGCAGGAAGACCTTGGTCGCCGTCGATTCGACGATCACGTCCAGGATTCCCGAGTTGACTGCGTCGGAGAGGCTTTGCGTGGCCATCAACACCAGGCAGTTCGCCTTGCGCAGGACCTTGAGCCACTCCCTGATCTTGGCGCGGAAGGCCGGGTGCCCGAGCATCAGCCAGGCTTCGTCGAGGATGATCACCGCCGGCTGGCCGTGCAGCGCACGCTCGATGCGCCGGAACAGATAGAGCAGCACCGGCAGTGCGTACTTCTCGCCGAGGTTCATCAGTTCCTCGATTTCAAAGACGGTGAAATCGGAGAGCGACAATCCGTCTTCTTCGGCATCGAGCAGGTGCCCCATGGCGCCGTCGACGGTGTATTGGCGGATGGCGTCGCGGATCGCCTCGTCCTGGATGGTGACCGAGAATTCGGACAGCGTGCGGCCACCGCTGGAATGCAGATTCAGGATGGCGTTACCGATTTCGTTGCGCTGCGCGGCGGTGGTATCCAGACCGTTCAGCGCCAGGATGGTGTCGATCCAGGCCATCGCCCAGGCCCGGTCGCCCTTGGTTTCGAGGAACTGCAAGGGGCAGAAGGCCAGGTCTTCATCGTCGGCGGCGACGGTGAAATGCTTGCCGCTGCTGCCCCTTGTCTGGGCACGGATGGCTGCGGCGAGCGGGTACATCGACAGGCCTTTGTCGAAGGCGAAGATCGACATCCCGGCGTAGCGGCGCAGTTGTGCGGCGATGATCCCCAGATGCGTCGATTTGCCGGCGCCGGTCGGGCCGAACATGAAGGTGTGGCCGAGGTCGCTGACGTGCAGGTTCAGACGAAACGGGGTCGCGCCTTGCGTCACGCAATGCATCAGCGGCGGCGCCAGGGGCGGATACATCGGGCACGGTGCGGCGTTGCTTCCCGTCCAGATGGTGCTCGTCGGCAGCAGGTCGGCCAGGTTCATGGTGTTGATCAATGGCCGGCGAACGTTTTCTACACCATGCCCGGGCAAGCTGCCGAGGTAGGCGTCCATGGTGTTGATGGTCTCGATACGGGCGGAGAAGCCGAGCCGGTTGATCGCCTTTTCTACCTGGCGTGCAGACGCTTCAAGACGAATGCGATCTTCGTCCATGAGGACGACGACGCTGGTGTAATAGC
>DPSD01000535.1 GCA_003538495.1 Accumulibacter sp. | reverse complement strand
CGGCCGGTCCTGGCTCCACGCCGGGTCGGCGGCGTCTGCCCGCAGGGCGCCGAGCCGCTCGCGCAGGACGGCTTCGACCGCATCCTCCCAGCCGGCGTCGACCTGCAAGGATTTCCAGAGCGCTTCGCCGTGCTGCAGGTGATGGCGGCGCAACCAGTCGTCGAGCTGGCCATTGTTCTGCAGGCGCTGCTGCAGCTGCTGCAGGGCGCTGCGCCGGGCGTTGGCCTCGGCGCGCTCCTTCTGCGCCTGCTGCACTTCGCCGAGGACCTGCCGGCGCTGCTGTTCAAGACGCGGCAGCTGGTGTTGGCGGTCCTGCTGCTGCTCCTGCGCAGCGCTGATCCGCTCCCTCACCTCGACCAGTTCCTCCTGCCTGGCGACCAACTCGCCGTGGTCCGGGGCCGGCATCGCTTCGTGCTCGCCTGTCAGGCGTAGCCGCCGGCTGGCGATGGTCTGCAAGGAACGCTGCGCGTGCCCGCGATTTGCCTGCTCGACGTGCAGCCGCTGCTCGGCCTGGGCAATCGCCGCGCGCTGGCGGCTGACCGCTTCGACCGCCGCGGCGTGTCGTTCCTCGGCCAGCGGCAAGCGTTCCTGGCGCGCTTCAAGGCGCAGCCGGCCCTGCTCGACTCGATCGTCGGCCAGCGCCAGCAGCTCCTGCCAGCGCTGCTCGTCGTCGGTCAGTTTCGCGGCCTGCGTCAGCCAGTGCTGACGATCGTCGGTCAGCTGGGCGAGGCGCGTCTCGTACTCGCGCTGGGCTTCGCGCCGATGACGGATTTCGGCTTCCAGCCGCGCCACTTCGGCGTTGGCTACGAAGAGCTCGCTCTGCGCGCGGTGCACGCCGTCGCTGCCGGCGAAGTGCGCTTCGCGGGCCTCTTCGAGACGCGCCTCGGTGTCGCGCAGCGCGGCGTTGCCGGCCTCCAGGTCGGTGGTCGCCTGCCCGACCTCGCGCGCCAGTCGTTCGCGTTCGGCCTGCGCCTCGTTGCGGCGCAGCAGCCACAGCAGCTGCTGCTTGCGGGTCAGGTCGTCGCTGTACTGGCGATACTGGCGAGCAACGCCGGCCTGGCCCTCCAGGCGCTCCATCTGGAAACCGAGTTCGAGACGAATGTCTTCGACGCGGGTCAGGTTTTCGCGCGTATCGGCCAGACGATGCCCGGTTTCCTTGCGCCTTTCCTTGTAGCGGGAGACCCCGGCCGCCTCTTCGAGAAAGACCCGCAGCTCGTCCGGCTTGGCCTCGATGATCCGCGAGATGGTGCCCTGGCCGATGATCGCGTAAGCGCGCGGACCAAGGCCGGTACCGAGAAACAGATCGGTGACATCCTTGCGCCGGACGTGCTGGTTGTTGATGTAGTACTCGGACTGGCCGGCGCGCGTCAACAGCCGCTTGACCGACAGTTCGGCATATTGCGACCACTGCCCGGCGAGGCGACCGAGGGTGTTGTCGAAGACCAGTTCGACGGCCGCCCGGGACACCGGTTTGCGCGACCCCGAACCGTTGAAGATCACGTCCTGCATCGACTCGCCACGCAACTCCGAGGCCTTCGACTCGCCCAGCACCCAGCGCACCGAATCCATTACATTGGACTTGCCGCAACCGTTGGGTCCGACGACGCCAACCAGCTGACCGGGCAGCGCGATGGTCGTCGGATCAACAAAGGATTTGAAGCCGGCGAGTTTCAGTTTGGTCAGGCGCATGAGCTGGAACGGGTGCGCGGCCTACGCGGCGGCGCTGGAAGAAATCGGTAAAAGCCCTGTCTCGCGCGAGTGACACCCGCGCCCGGGAAGCTCGCGGCAAGCAAATAGTCCGGCGGGGCACAAAAACGGTCGCCTATAATAGCATCCTGCCTGCCCGATTCGCCTGCCGGTTTGCCACCCCTCGCCACCCCTCGCCACTGTGCAACACCACCCGGAACAACCATGAGCGCACCACCGGCCGAAGCCCAGGCCACAGCCCTGGCCACTTTTCCCAACCCGGCGCCGCAGCGGGATTTTCGTATCCACATGGAGATCCCCGAATTCACCTGCCTGTGCCCGAAGACCGGGCAACCCGATTTCGCAACGCTGATCCTCGATTACATACCCGACCGGAACTGCGTCGAACTGAAGAGCCTGAAGCTGTACATCTGGTCGTTCCGCAACGTCGGCTGTTTTCACGAGGACGTCACCAACCGCATCCTCGATGACCTGGCGCGCATCACGCAGCCGCGCTACATGCAGCTGACCGCCCGCTTCTACGTACGCGGCGGGATTTTCACCACCATCGTCGCCGAACACCGGCAAGCCGACTGGACGCCGACACCCACGGTCCGGCTGGCTGACTTCGACCGCCAATCGAATACCGGAGACTGAGATCGTGAGTCCGCCCGCAGCCCTCGCCGGCCCCCAACTCCTGCGCCTGGAACGTCTGCTCGGCGACCCCGCGCTCGCCCAGGCGATGCGGCTCGACGAAGCGCATGGCTACCTGTGCGCGGCGCTGTCGGGTCCGCGGCCGATGGCCGAGGAACAGTGGCTGGGCGAAGTGCTGGGCAGCGCCGAAATCGGCACCAGTGAACACGGTCGCCAGGCCGCCGGCCTGCTGCGCGTGTTCGCCGCCGAACTGCAGGACGAACTGGCGAGCGGCGAGCCGCCGGAACTGCTGCTCTATCCGGTCGACGATGACCAGAGCAGCGCCGACGACTACGTCGCCTGGTGCCAGGGCTTCCTGCACGGCATCGACACGGCGACTGAAGACTGGTTCGCCGCACTCGGCGCGGAAGACGGCAAGCAAGACAACGAAGACGTCTGTTACCTCGACGAGCAACTATTCACGCTGTTCTTGCTCACCGGCGACGCCGAGGCAGCCGCCGGTGCCGCCGGCGAAGAATGGTTCTCGGGCGAGGAACTGCGGCGCCTGCAGCTCGAAAGCGAGGAAAAACTGCCGCAGGTGGTCGCCAACATCTACCGCTTCTGGACCGCCAGACGCAGCGTCGGGACCATCCGCCGCGAAGCCCCCAAGGTCGGTCGCAACGACCCCTGCCCCTGCGGCAGCGGCCGGAAATTCAAGAAATGCTGCGGCGCGACGTAACGACCTGAGGACGACGAGCGGCGGCCCGGGCGTGCCTTAAAGTCAGCGATGTGGCCACGGGGATGCGCCGCAGCGCCACCCGCCAAGGCCTCTCACAAGAGGCACGGGCGCCGGTCGACAAGTGTGCCGACTACCGGCTCAAGAACAAGCACAAGCAACGTTTCGACCATGCCAACGGCTGGCCAACGGCTGGCCGATTGTCCCCGCTGGCTTCCCTGGCTTTCTGCCCGCGGCCGCGTATGTGCGATGATAAGCGGTGAGGCAGATCTGCCCCAGCTGCTCAGGAACCGCCGACATGACTGAATCGAATCCTGCCGAACCTCGTCCGGAACCCGGCCGCATCGCCGCCCGACAGGGAGCCGCCGACCAGGTGGGCTGGTTGAGGTGGCTGCCGGGCCTTTACACCCTGCGTCATTACGAGATGGCCTGGCTGCGCCACGACATCGCCGCCGGCCTGGTGCTGACCACCATGCTGGTGCCGGTCGGCATTGCCTACGCCGTGGCCTCGGGCGTGCCCGGCATCTACGGCCTTTACGCCACGATCATCCCGCTGCTCGCCTATGCGCTGTTCGGACCGAGCCGAATTCTCGTGCTTGGGCCGGATTCCTCGCTAGCCGCCTTGATCCTCGCCGTCGTCCTGCCGCTGTCCGGCGGCGACCCGCTGCGCGCCATCGCTCTGGCCAGCATGATGGCGGTGGTGTCGGGGGTTCTCTGCATCCTGGCAGGCTTCGCCCGTCTGGGCTTCGTCACCGAACTGCTCTCCAAGCCGATCCGCTACGGCTACATGAACGGGATTGCGCTGACGGTGCTGATCAGCCAGCTGCCCAAGCTCTTCGGTTTCTCGGTCGAGGGCGACGATCCGCTGCACAAGCTCTGGGCCTTCGTTCAGGCCCTGCTGGCTGGCAAGACCAACGTGATCGCGCTGCTGGTCGGCGGCGGCACCCTGGCGCTGATCATGCTGCTCAAACGCAACAAGCGCATTCCGGGGATACTGATCGCCGTGATCAGCGCGACCGTCCTCGTCGCGACGCTCGAACTGGACACCCGCGGCCTGTCGGTCCTCGGTTCGCTGCCGCAGGGCTTGCCCGCCTTCGCCATCCCGTGGATCACGCCTGCCGATGTCGCGTCGGTCCTGATGGGCGGCTTTGCCGTCGCCATCGTCTCTTTCGCCGACACCAGCGTGCTCTCGCGCACCTATGCCGAAAAGACCGCCAGCCACGTGGACCCGAACCAGGAGATGGTCGGGCTGGGCGTGGCCAACCTGGCCGCCGGATTCTTCCAGGGGTTTCCGATCAGCAGCAGTTCATCGCGCACCCCGGTGGCGGAGGCCGCCGGCGCCACCACCCAGCTGACCAGCGTCGTCGGCGCCCTGGCCGTGGCCCTGCTGCTGTTGGTGGCGCCAAACCTGCTGCAGCACCTGCCGAACACCGCGCTTGGGGCGGTGGTGATCGCTGCCGCCATCGGCCTGTTCGAGATCGCCGATCTGCGGCGTATTTACCGCATCCAGCGCTGGGAGTTCTGGCTTTCGATGGCCTGTTGCGTCGGCGTCGTCGTTCTGGGCGCCATTCCCGGCATTGGCCTGGCGATCCTGCTGGCCGTGATCGAGTTCCTCTGGGATGGCTGGCGTCCCGACTCGGCGATACTGGGCCGCGTCAAGGGCATCAATGGCTACCACGACATCTCGCGCTACCCGGATGCCCGCCTGATTCCCGGCCTGGTCCTCTTTCGCTGGGCAGCGCCGCTGTTTTTCGCCAATGCCGAGTGGTTCCACGAGCGCGCCCTCGACGCCGTGGCCGCCTCGCCGACGCCGGTACGCTGGCTGGTGATTACCGCGGAACCGGTCACCAGCGTGGACGTCACCGCCGCCGACATCGTCGCCAAGCTCGACGAGACCCTGCAGGCGGCCGGCATCGAGCTGTGCTTCGCCGAGATGAAGGATCCCGTGCAGGACAAGCTCAAGCGCTTCGGGCTCTTTTCGCGGCTCGGCGCGGAAGTCTTCTTTCCGACCATCGGCGAAGCGGTGAACACCTACCTCAAATTCTATCCGGACGTGGTGGTGGAGTGGAAGAAAAAGCCCTCCAGTTCCTGAGAAACTGAAGCCAGGCCTGATCGATCGTTCGGGCAAGACACCGACCAGCTGGCCGGTAGTCGCCATGATTCTTACCGACGTCTTGATCGGGGTGATCGTGCACGGCGCCGGACTCAAGGATGCCTGCCACCGCCCGCAGGACGCCGAGGCCAAAGTCCGGGTGGTCAGCATGGCCGGCACCACGCCGAAGGATCCTGGACTGGCGGCCGAACTGTGGTCGATTTCGGCACTGCCCAGGTATCGGTCAGAGGCATGGGGGTCTCTTCAACCTTGCCATGACAACATACCCCGCCATGACACCCCAAAATACCTCCATGGCGCAAGAAGTAACCAGGCCTTGGGGGGACAACAATAAAGCCATAAACCCTGTTTCCTCTTGGATTGATAGCCTTTCGCGCACTACCTCGGACTGGTTTTCGGTGCCGGGAAGGGACTGAAATAGACAGCCGCAATCCTTGCAAGAAGGCGCTTCAAGCGTATGGCATTTTCAAGTTACCCCGAGAGTTACCCCACTCCAGACGAGGCTGCCCCTGAAAAGCTGCCACTATGCCCTTCCCCGCACCAAAGAAAAACCCGGCGCGCGACCGGTTTGGTGGGCTGCTGCTCTGGCAGGAGTTACCGCGAGCCGTCGAACATCAAGCCGCCCAGGTTGACTTGCGCGCCACCTCGTCGAGGTCCTGCAAGCGTGTCCTGTCCGCCGCCAGGAAAACCAGCGTATTCCGGTACAGTCGGGGCGCATTGCCACGCGATTCGATAATTGCCCGCGCGGCAAGCTCGCCGGCGCTGTTGCCTTCCTTGCTGTACGGATGATTGACGCCGAGCACGACCAGCCTCGCATCCAGGTCGTCCGGCACGTCGGCGCCGATCGCCGGCATCGGATGAATGCGCGCGAAGTCGCCCTTGCGAGGTAACCCAAAGGGAATCAAGGGGCGCGCAGCCTCGCCTTTTTTGGTGCCAGGCGTCTGAACAGGCGAAGCGAGGCGAGACAGCTTGAATCAGCGAGGAACGAACCGAATGGGCTGCGGCCCGGCCACACTTTCAGGCTGAAAGGTGACATGACCGATTCCCTGTTGACTGGCCACGGCGGTACCTCGGGCCTGTCCTGGCACGCAGCGCGTCAGGATTTCGGGGCCAAGGCGGTCTTTGACAACCTCAATGCGCTCGCCACCTATGTCGCCACCAACGCGCTCATCGACCCGGATTCGCCCTACAAGATCAACCGAACCCTGGCGTTCGACAAGATCAAGCGGCAGATCGGCCGCTGGTTGCTCGCCGCCGCCACTACCCCACGTCGCCTCAAGTCGCTGCTTGAAGAGCTCGCTTTGAACCTTCAGAAGCTCGTTCCCCATCGCTCGCGGCCTCGAAAGCCCCAGCCCAAACCCCACCGATCTCATGCCTACAAGCGGACATGACCATGTGCTAAGTTGTGAGGATGGGCTCGGGTGCGTATTCCACACCAATATAG
>DPSD01000112.1 GCA_003538495.1 Accumulibacter sp. | reverse complement strand
GAGATCAGGAAATCTGAAGTTGCTTCGCAATTCGAGTAGGCGGGCGACATCGATAGAAAATCTTTGTCCCATGCGCGAATTTTCACGCCATCCAACACAGACACGGCTCCCGTAAAAACCGTTCATTCGGGCGATTCCGTAGTTACCGTTCCCGAGGCCCCCTGTCATGGTCTGAAGACTGATTAGTGCGTAGGTCCAGCCTTCCGCGTCGGCGGTTTCATTCCGGGCCGATTTGACATCGTGGTTCTTCGCCGTGCGAAAAATGTCTAACGCATCTGGCGTCGCTGCTTTGGGCTTGTAGTCGTGCTCGAATACAACTTTGCTAGAAACCGGCGGTTGCATGAATGCGGGCTTCGTCGGGTCGTCGACGACCAGCGTCCACGCGCTGTCATCGTCGCACCCTTCCGCTCGCGTGAGTTGGCGAATGCCCTCTCGCCAGTATCCTGCACTCTGACTCGGACTACCTTCGCCGCAGCGAGTCAGCACCGCGCCGGCGAGATAGCAGCAGAAGATGTGGAAGGCGTCCTCCTGGTGGCGCTGCAGGCCGGGCAGGCTTTCCACCCGGTCTTCGCCCAGCAGTGCCAGGAGTTCAGGCAGGCTGGCGCCATTGGTGCCTTCCGGCGTTTGCACCCGAACAACGGGATCGGTGAGCAGGTTCATGGTGTGGTTTTCTCCAATCCGAAACGGGAATACCGGTAGTTGTACTGGCCGGCAGCGTCAGCCTGAATGAACAGGATATCGCCCTCAAAGCTCACCAGGTGAGCCTGTTCGATTTCTTTTTTTGGTGCCAGACGACCGGGAATGTTAATGTCGTAGATGATCTGGCCGAAGGGGCTGGGAAAGTCTCTCCCCAGCGACAGGATGCGATCACTCAGGCCGAGACGAGTGGCCAAGTGTTCTTCGACGGTGTTCGGGAACATGAACTCACCGAAGTGTTCGTTCGGCATGGCCGCCGCGTGCGCGGCGGATTGTTGTGCACCGCCTATACCTTCGATATGCAGGGCGTGTCGCGTCCAGGCGTCGCCTTGCAGTTGGACGAGTCGATCCGGATGCGTCGCGGTTTCGACCAGGTGCCGATTGTCACGGGGAATCTCGATGACCGGCCCGGCGACGATCAGACCACGCGTCAGTTGCAGGATGCGCAGATCCTCATACACCGTGCCGAGACCGGCGAGGTTGCCGCGCCGTACCTCGCCTCTCGGGTTGAGGAAGACTGAAAAGTCCGATTCTCCTGGCAACAACACGGTACAAACCGGCATCGGGCGCGGACCGCGGTCGTGCCGATGCAGGCGGCCGATGCGTTGCAGCAGTACGTCGATCGGGCAGAGGTCGGTGAGCAGCCAGTCGGCGTCGATGTCCAGGCTCTGTTCCAGCGTTTGCGTGCCGATGAGGAGCATGGCTCCCGAGGAGGAGCCTCTGCCCATCCGTTTGCTGACGACGCGGTCCATTTGCTCCCGGTCGGCGCGGGCAAATCGGCCGTGGTGGGGCGCGCGAACGCCGCTTACCGCGAACAGGGCCGACGCCAGTTCGGGGTCGGCGTCCGCCAGTCGGGCCAAAGCAATGGCACGGCCGACGGTGTTGAGAATGACCAGCACTCGCTGTCCTGCTCGCACCGCGTCGCGCAATCTGGGGAGGAGGTCTTCGGGCGACTTGAGCAGTGGCAGTGGTTCGAGGCGTACGGTCTTGCTGCGGCACGCCGGGTCGGGCAAATGTCGCATCGGCGTGTTGGGCGCGCTCAAAGCCGGATAGGGCAGCACGATGGCTTGGTCGAACGGTTCGGCCTGCGGTCGGGAATCGCCGGGGTGCAGGTACTCTGCCCGTGCCGCGGCGCCCAATGTGGCCGACAGGAGCAGGGCGTGACCGCCGGCCTTGAGGTGACGAATAAGCAGTCGTCGGGCGAGGTAACGCATGTAGACGTCCGAGCTGTGCACTTCGTCGATGACCAGCAGCGATCGGTCGAGACAGGCGGCGCGCAGGTGAGCGTGAGGCACCTGGATAGCGGAAAACAGCGCCTGGTCGATGGTGCCGACGGCCACCGGTGCGGCAAGGAAGCGCTTGGGACGTTCCGCCGTCCAGTTTCGGTCGCGCGTTCTTTGTTCGTCATCGTTGAACAGATGAGCGTCGGTTGGGAGCATGTTCTTCGGCTCACCATCAATCTGCGCATAGCCCGGCACCGCGAGCAGCACGGGCGGACAATCGTCGCCGAAGACCCGGTGCATCGCGTCGGTCACGCGGCCATACAATTCGCGGGCGGCGACCCGTGTCGGCAGGGCGAAGTACAGACCGTCGACCTTGCCGGCCGCGAACAGCGCCAGAAAGTGCATCAGTGCGGCCTCTGTCTTGCCCGAACCCGTATCGGATTCGGCAACCAGCAGGGCCGGCAGATCGGCGCGGGACAGCGCCGACTGCAAAGGGCGCGGTTCGCCGCGAATGCCAAACGTGTCGCCGAAAGTGGGCTGTCCGTGTTCGATACGGATGCGGGCTGCCGAAACGTCCAGGCCCACGGCCACCAGCGCGTTTCTCGCTTGGCGACGCGACCATCCGATGCGATCGCCTTCGTGCTCGAAAGGGAAAAAGGACTCCCGGTGCGAACCGAGCCAGTCTGCGAGCATCACCAGTCCGGCGAAGCGATGCTCCAGCGCGACGCTGACTCCGATTGACGGAGCATCGCCTCGGAATGCATTGGGGAAAGCGCGGCGGGCGGTTTTGCCCAGTTCAGTGAGGCCGTCGAAGGGGTCGAGGTTGCCGCGGGGCTTCCAGTGTCGTTTCAAATTGCCGAGCGCGATGCCGTCGGCAATGTTGTCGTCGAACGCGGGTCTTCCATGGTGAAAAATCGCAGCCAACAGCAACCGCATGACGTCGGCTTCCGGGTCGGCAAACCACGACGCCATGTCTGCAAGGCCAAGCGCTGCGACCAATTTGGTGCGAAGCTCTTCGTCGTAGAGCAGCACGGAAGTTTCCTTGACGTGACCGGCAATATTGCGCGCGTTCGGGTCGCGCCTTGCCTGAAAGCCGGAGTTGCATTTACCGAGGTCGTGCAGAAGGGCGAATACCGCGAGCCGGTCAAAGATAACGGCAGCCGAGCCGAGGCCCAGGCCGCGCCTTATCGCTGGCAGGTCGCACAAGGCGCGGAAGACGCTGGCGACGTCAATGCAGTGGTCGGCCAGCGAAAGCTGGCTCGCCCGATCATCAGAAAGTTTGCCCCAAAAGTCCATCGGGAGTCCTTGGCGTTGAATGTCGTTTGCAAGTTTGATCTTAAGCGATGATCGAGGGAAGGCCGGGCCGGGGGCACGCCTTGAAATCCGAGCCGCTCGGTTGGCACCTGGCCCACTAGCGCTAACCATCGAAGGTGAACGCGCTGCCGGCCGTATGGCCCCGAAACATCGCGTGCGTCGGGGTCAGGCGAATGTCTGGCAGGGTCCGCAGCGCGTTCGTCACCAGCCCAAATCCAGTGGCCAAGGCCGTGGCCAACTCGGGCGCGCCCAAGATGCCTTGTCGGCCTTCGTTTTTGGTCGCGGGCGGCCTCCGTTCCCCCGAAACGTCCCAATATCGGCGACTCGGCAGGCCCGGGCGAGGGGTGGGCGTGCTAGAATAGCGAGCTTGATCAAGACGATGACATCCCCCTGGAAGTCACGTTGCCAGCGGACCAAATGATGGAAGCCTTCGCCAAAGAAACCCTGCCCATCAGTCTCGAAGACGAGATGCGTCGATCGTATCTCGACTACGCGATGAGCGTGATTGTCGGACGCGCCTTGCCGGATGCTCGCGATGGCCTCAAGCCGGTGCATCGCCGCGTTCTGTTCGCGATGCACGAGTTGTCGAACGACTGGAACAAGCCCTACAAGAAGTCGGCGCGGATCGTTGGCGATGTCATTGGTAAGTACCATCCGCACGGCGACACCGCGGTCTATGACACGATCGTACGCATGGCGCAGAACTTCTCGCTGCGCTACATGCTGGTCGATGGGCAAGGCAACTTCGGTTCGGTCGACGGCGATAATGCCGCTGCGATGCGATATACCGAAGTGCGGATGGCGCGTATCGGCCATGAATTGCTGGCCGATATCGACAAGGAAACGGTTAACTTCGGGCCCAACTACGACGGCTCGGAGGAAGAGCCGCTGGTCATGCCGGCACGGATTCCGAACCTGCTGATCAACGGTTCGTCGGGGATCGCCGTCGGCATGGCGACCAACATCCCGCCACACAATCTCGGCGAAGTCGTGGGTGCCTGTCTGGCGTTGCTGCGCAACCCGGAGGTGACGATCGACGAGCTGATCGAGCTGGTGCCGGGCCCGGACTTTCCGACAGCCGGCATCATCTACGGCATTGCGGGCGTCTGCGAGGGATATCGGACCGGGCGCGGCCGGGTGGTGATGCGCGGCCGAACCCATTTCGAGGATATCGACCGGGGGCATCGCCAGGCGATCATCATCGACGAGCTGCCGTACCAGGTGAACAAGCGGACGCTGCTCGAAAAAGTCGGCGAACTGGTCAACGACAAGCGGATCGAGGGCATTTCGGATCTGCGCGACGAGTCCGACAAGTCGGGAATGCGCGTGGTGATCGAGCTCAAGCGCGGCGAGGTCGCCGAGGTGGTGCTCAACTGCCTGTACAAGCAGACCCAGCTCCAGGACACCTTCGGCATGAACATGGTGGCGCTGGTCGATGGCCAGCCGCGGCTGTTGAATCTCAAGCAGATGCTCGAGTGTTTCCTGTGGCACCGGCGCGAGGTGCTCACCCGCCGTACCGTTTTCGAGTTGCGCAAGGCGCGCGAGCGGGCACACATCCAGGAAGGCCTGGCGGTGGCGCTCGACAACGTCGATGAGATCATCGCCCTGATCAAGGCGTCGCCGACGCCCGCCGATGCGCGCCGGGGATTGATGTCGCGGCTGTGGACCTCGCCGACGGTCGCCGAGATGTTGCAGCGCGCCAAGCTCGATGCGACCCGCCCCGATAGCCTCGGCGTCGACTACGGCCTGACGGAGAATGGTTATCTCCTTTCGGAGGCGCAGGCGCAAGCGATCCTGGAACTGCGCCTGCAGCGACTCACGGGTCTCGAGCGCGACAGGATCGTGGCCGATTACGGCGACCTCCTGACGCGGATTGCCGACCTGATGGATATCCTGGCACGCCCCGAGCGGATTACCGAGATGATCGTCGAAGAATTGACCGGCATCCGTTCCCAGTTCGGCGACAAGCGCCGCTCGGAAATCGTCATCAGCACGCAAGACCTGGGGATCGCCGACTTCATTACCCCGGTCGACATGGTCGTGACGCTGTCGCATGCCGGTTACATCAAGTCACAGCCGCTGGCCGACTATCGCGCGCAGCGACGTGGCGGGCGCGGGAAACAGGCGGCTTCGATGAAGACCGACGATTTCGTCGATCACCTGTTCGTTGCCAACACCCATGATTTCATCCTCTGCTTCACCAGCCGCGGGCGGGTCTATTGGCTCAAGGTCTATGAAGTGCCGCAAGGGACGCGCACCAGCCGGGGCAAGCCGGTGGTCAACGTCTTCCCCTTCGAGGATGGCGAGAAGATCAGTGCCATCCTGCCGGTCAAGGAATTCGCCGACGATCGCTATGTTTTCATGGGCACTGCGCAGGGGACGGTGAAGAAAACGCCGCTGTCGGATTTTTCCAACCCGCGCAGGAACGGTATCATTGCGGTCGCCCTCGACGACGACGATTTCCTGATTGGCGCCGAGATCACCAACGGCAGCCAGGACGTGATCCTGGTCTCGGACGCCGGCAAGGCCGTCTGGTTCGACGAGGAAGACGTTCGCCCAATGGGGCGGACGGCGCGTGGCGTGCGCGGGATGCGGCTGCTCGACAAGCAGCAGGTGCTGTCGCTGCT
>DPSD01000621.1 GCA_003538495.1 Accumulibacter sp. | reverse complement strand
TTGGCAGCCGTCGCGGCGCGCGCAGTGCCCGTTCTGAGGTCGATTACCTGCCGAGCGTGATCGACCCCGACGAGGAATTCATCCGCGTCCACATGCGCCATCGGCAAGCGCACCTGCTCGAAATCAGAAAGCAGCGCGACGGCTGCCCGGATCGTTTTCTGCTCTGAGCTTTTGCGTGCCCATTTGGCGAAATGCTCAGCATCGTTTGGGTATCCCAGGCCCTCAGCGTAAATCGTCCGGTGAAGCTGAGCGGCCATCGATCTGACGGCGGCGCCATCGAGATCCCACTGCCAGAATTTCCCATCCCACCGAAGCCACGCCTCTACCTCGGGAACGTACTTGAGGTTCTCGCCGTGGTCGTCGTGCAGGCGATGGGCATTGCCAAGCTCGGTCAGCGGGCGGGTGGTCGCTGTGCCGTCGCGCGCATCGGTTTTCGCCAAGGCCGGTGCCAGGAACGGTACGACTTCCCACGGGGGTGTCTCTGTCGTCACGTTCAGTTGCCGACGAACCACATCGAGTCCTTCGGCTTGATGCAAATCGTTCCAGTCTCCTTTGGCGCGGCCATCGAGAAACTTCGGCAAGACGACGACGGCAGGCGCTCCGGTAGCCGCGGCGGCCTGTGCGTACTCCAAGCCCTTGCCGTGCGCGTCGAGGTCGCCAGCGATGAGCAACGGCGAGTCCGGAAACTTCCGGCGCAGATCGGCAGCGACGACGGCCAGATTGCTGCCGGAAAATCCGACGACGACAGCCCCGCCTGTCGCCTCATGGATGCTGCACGCCGTCGCCCATCCTTCGACGATGGCGATCAGCTTGCCGTTCTCCAGTTCGCCGATGATCATCCGCCCGCCTTTCATCTTGGCTTTGGGCAGGAACCGCTTACCGCCATCCATGCCAATGAACTGCAAGCTCTGAATTTCGCCGGCTGGATCGCGGACAGCGAGCACCACCGAACCATCGAGATCTTGGCGGGCACCATAGGGCGTAATCCCTTTGAGCTTGATGTAGCCGCGTTCCGGATCTGGTTCGGATGCCTCGCCAAAAATTCGGGCGGCGGTTGATGCGGCGCTCGCGTGTTGCTTGGTGCGGGCTGCATCGGATTGCTGCCGGGCCTGATGCGACTTGAGGCGGGCCGCTTGCAGTTCCTCGTTGGTCGGCTTCGGCGCGTTGGTGTCGCGCATCTGCCACGTAAATTTGCTGCCGGCTCGATTGCAGCCAAAGACGGCGCCGACGCCATCGGGGAACACTTTGCAGAATCCAGCCAGATCGGCCTTCCCGTCGTCGGTCGAGAACCGGGTCAGCGAACCCGGCGCCATGTCCTTGTTGGGGTAGCTCATGCCGGCGCGCTCGAAAGCCTCTTGCAGCGTCAGGCAGAAAATCGTGTTCGCGCGGCTCATCCGAACCACCCAGACAACAACCCGATGCAGAAGACAACGAAGGCGATCAGGCCGGCCAACGTCGAGTCAACCAATCCTTTCTGGCGCGAGCAAATCCGGAACATCTTCTGCCGAGTCCGGATGCCGTTGACGTGCTGCTCGTCGATCGTGCGCCAGGTCGAGCGGACACAAGGCAGGTCGTCGCGGACACGGGCGATTGCTGCCCAGAACTGTGCTCTGATGCTCTCGTCGTAGTCGGTTGCGCCGATGATTTCGCCGGCTTGCAGTCGGGCCTTGAGCGAATCGGCCGTGATAAAATCGCGCTTGTCTGGGGCGCTCGGCTTTTCTTCGGGAAGGTCGGGCGTTTTCATTTCGCCACCTGAACAGCAGGCCAAGCAAGGCGTCCGTTTGCCAATTTGACCGGCACCACTCCGAAGTAACTACCCGTGCGGCATAGGCGCGCCCGGACTGACTGCGCCTTGACTTGATTCAGCGCGGCGAACTGCTCGGCGCTCTGGTCGAACTGTTGGGGTTTGCTTTCCATTCGCGGTTCTCCTGTTGGAAAACCTCGGCGCTTCAACGTGAAGCGCCGCAGGCGAATGAAACAATATTTCCCTTGCCCTACTCCCTCACAAGAGTCCCTCTATCCCTCAATTTGAGGGAGTGCTGACGGGGGAAAGCTCCTATTTCCCGTCTTGAATCCTTCCGTCTTTTCTCAGGCGCTCCCATGCCAGCGTGAAAACTTTGTCCGAAAAATTCGTTAGAATGGCTCTGATTTCGGCCTTTACTCCCGGCTTTCCCGGCTTCCATTTGGGTATCGCTTGGGCTTCGTGTCCAAGCTCAGAGATTACCCGCAGGATTTCGCTCTCTTGGTATTGCTGCCTCGGTACTGGTCTGGGATTATGCTCCGTCGGCGTCCAGGCCTCGCCTTGCTCGTCGTCATCAGCAGGCGTTACCTCTGGCGCGGCCTTCTCCGATGTTCCAGAAGGGGCTGTCTGCTCCTGCGATTCAGCCGGTACCGGCAGCGGGGTGTCGGTCGTCGGCTCTATCTCGGTCACCGCCTGCCGAAATGCATCCGGAACACTGAAGCTGTGACTCCCCGGCGGTGCTGCGTCAATGAACTGTATGAGCCTCGCTGGCGTGCAGGGGAACTTCAGGGGCGCAGCCTCGTTATCGCGATGCATATCGATTTGCTGGTCGACAGACGCCTCGCTGATTTCTTGCCCAGTCCAATTTCTGAAGGCGACTTCCTCGGTGGTGACGAGATACGACCAATGCTCGCCGATACCTATGCCGGTCAGCGTGGTCCAGTCAGCAATGCGTAGTTGATGAGAAATTGCAAGCTGAATGCACCTTTCGTCGAACAGCTTGACGTCGGCAACTCTCGCCTCAAAGTTCCTTTCGCCGGCCTTCTCTCTCGTGACCTTGTTGAAGCCGTCTTCAAAACAGCGTCGCGCAAATCTGTCTGGCACCGGGCTTTCAATGGTCGTGCATGGCGCGTGTTGGTCGCCACCGTCCACAAATGCCGATTGCCCCTCGTCGCTCTTTGGGCCGGCTTTGGGCGCGTGCTCGAATCCCTCCATGACGACGAGCATTTCATCCGGTTCAATCCAAGGAGAAAAGGTTACGTCGGACAGGGTGTCCGTATTCTTTGGTGCGCATGTGTTGGGTACATAAAAACAAAAGTCGCCCGGATTGAAGGGCCCCTCCTCATTCGCTTCGTCTATCTCCGCCTGAAACGTTTCCCGCCAGTTGTCTGGCGCTCCGTGAGCGGCCATTAGTTCGGCGGTATAGCTGTCATCCGAAGCAGAAGCCAGCTCTCGGTTCATCTCAACCCCGTTGCGATAACTCTGAGCAAGCTCTTCATTCGATAGGCGGCGGTAGCTCTTGAAGTGCTCCCGGAAGAATTCATCTTTCCAAACAAACACTCCGGATGGCAAGCGCTTCACCGACTCACGTTTCCACTTGTCAGTTCCCTCGGCATGCGTCAGTTCCCCATCATGCTCTTGTCGACATAGCTTGTCGGACAAGGCACGCAGTGCGACAGCAACGCGGCGCCATTTCACCGGCAGCAGCTTCCTACAAACTTCATATTCCAATAGCTCGTACGCCGATAACCCGTGAAGCGCGTTGACGTGATCGGTACACAACAATCCCTTGACGAGGATGTCAGCGGACACGGTTGAATCGGCCATATGCGGGATAGCCCGAACCGGAATCGCCTCGCGGCCGTTGATGAGAACTACGACGTTCATACTTAGCGCTCCTTCTCTGCGCTCCTTCGTTTGGGGTGCCGCACCAGCCGGGTGAAGGGTTCCCGGTTTTCTCCCCGTCGAGATAGGCGCGGCAAAACTCGGTCAGGCCGGATGTTCTTCTCTTCGAGCCACAGCCAAGCGCAGGCCGGCGGCAGACAGAACGGCCAGCAAGGTTTCGAGTGTCGGGTTGCCTTTGGGGGAAAGTGCTCGGGAAAGGCTTTCGCGGCGCAGGCCAGCGCGTGCAGCTACCTCTTGCATTCCTTGGGCATGGGCGACGTGGCGCAAGGCGCGCAACAGGGCTTGCTTGCCGCCGGGTTCCTCTGCTTCCTCCAGTGCTGCGGCGAGGTATTCATCAGCAAACGCCGGGTCTTGGCGCAGCAGTTCCACCATTGCATCATCGTGGGGGCGGGCGGCTTTCATGGTGCATTCCTCCTTTGCCAGTCCTGCCAGTAGCGGACGGCGGTTTCAATGTCGGCTTGCTGGCGGCGCTTGTCGCCACCGATCAGGAGCAACAGCACTCGCCGGCCGGCTTGGGCGTAATACACGCGGTAGCCGGGGCCGTGGTCTATCCTCAATTCCCATACGCCATCGTTCAGGGGCTTGTGGTCACCAAAATTGCCGGCAGCCATTCGTTGCACCCGGACGGCCACCCGTGCGCGGGCATTCCTGTCCGCCAGCTTTGCCAGCCATTCCTGGAACGGGTCACGTCCGTCTGCCGTCTGATAGTCGAGAAGATCGAACACAGGTTCGTAACGCATATGTTACAAAAGTTCCGCAGTGGAGTAAAGCTCAAACCACGACACGTAAGCGCGCCTCGGCTTCGGCGGGCTGCTCGATACCTGCCTCGTTGAGAATCCATGCCTCAATCTTGGTGTGCCACATGCGCAGCAGGTCGAGCGG
>DPSD01000265.1 GCA_003538495.1 Accumulibacter sp. | reverse complement strand
CGGTGAGCAGTTTGGGCGGCATGGCCTTGAGTTGGCCGGCGAAGAAGAGGTTGAGGAACAGGGTATGCACGATATCATCACGATGGTGGCCCAGCGCAATCTTGTTGGCGCCAAGTTCCCTGGCGGTGCGATAAATGACGCCGCGGCGCAGGCGGGAACACAGCGAGCAGGTCGTCTTGCCTTCCGGGATGGTGTTCTTGACGACCGTGTAAGTGTCCTGCTCGACGATCCGGTAGTCGACCCCGATTTTCTCCAGGTAAGCGGGCAGCACCTCTGCCGGGAAGCCGGGCTGCTTCTGGTCGAGGTTCATGGCGATCAAGCGGAAATCGACCGGCGCACGGTGGCGAAGCGCCATCAGCACCGACAACAAGGTGTAGGAGTCCTTGCCGCCGGAGATGCAGACCAGAACGGTGTCTCCATCCTCGATCATCTTGTAATCGGCAACCGCCTTGCCGACCTTGCTTTCCAGTCGTTTCCGCAGGCGCTGCAGGGTGTTTGATTGTTCCACCGGGACCTCTCCTACGATTTGGGCGATTACAGATGCGCGGTGCGACCGCCGTCCACATTGATCACCTGGCCGGTGACATAGGCGGCGTCCTCAAGCAGGTAGCGTACCGCGCGGGCGACGTCTTCCGGACAGCCGGTACGCTGCAACAGGGTGTGGGCAACAATCTCCTGGCGCGCGGCGCTGTCAAAAAAACCGCTGTCCGGCCAGAGGATGGGGCCGGGCGCCACTGCGTTTACCCGAACTTGCGGCGCCAGTTCGATGGCCAGGGCGCGCGTCAGTCCGAGCAGCCCGGCTTTTGCCACGCAGTACAGCGGATAACCGGCGAGCGGGCGTTCGGCATGAATGTCGGTGATGTTGACCACCGCTCCGCGCGCGGCCCGCAGGTGGGGTGCGGCGGCCTGGGTGAGAAACAGGGGCGCTTTCAGGTTACTGCCCATCAGGTCATCCCAGCTCGCCAGGTCGATTTCCCCCAAGGGCGTGGGAAAGAAGCTGGAGGCGTTGTTGACCAGGGCATCCAGACGCCCAAAGCGATCGACCGTGTCGGCGATCAGCTGCGGCAAGCTCCCGGCATCGAGCAGATCGGCCGGCAGACACGCCGCTGACGACGGTCGCGCCGCATTCAGCTCGCCAACCAAGTCCTCGGCCGTCGCCGCGGCCTGCCGATAGTGCAGCATGACGTTGGCGCCGGTGGCGTGCAGTTCGCGGGCAATCGCGCTGCCCAGGCGTTTCGCCGCACCGGTCACCAGTATCGTTTTCCTGCTCATCTCGAGTTCCCGACCACCTCCAACAAAGACTTGATTTTAGCCGATTTTTGCGCCCCCATTCTCGGAAACACAACCCGTCTCCCGGTCATCGCGTTAAACTGGAAACAGTCCACAGCTGGAAATGCCCGATGAACAAGACTGACGAACCACTCGATGCTGACGACCTGCTGATTCTGGCCGAGCGCGTCGTCGAACTCCCGGCAGAAGATGCCAAATGGGTTGGGCGCCTGGTGCACGAGCTATTGCGTGCACGCGCCCGTGAGGCGGAATTGCTGGCCCGGCAAGTCAGCGACCCGGAGCTGGCCACGCCAAGAGGCGGCGAATTCGATGAGCAGATGGCGCAGCTTGCTCTGGACACCGCCGAGTGGCTGAGAACGCTGTGGGACGTGGGTTACATGGGCGCTGGCAGCTTTCGTTCGCAGCCGCGCTCGGCTTTTCCGGCAATCGACCTCGACGACATCAGAAGATCAGCGCTCTTCGCCCGCATTCGCCAGGGCAAGCACGCCCTGCCGTTTCCGCCGCCTACCCGGCAAGGCCTGCCGTGGCACGAGTTGCTCGAAGGCGCCGCCACCCGCCATACGGTTAACGCCGAGATCATTCGTGACGAAGCGGGGCTGCCGCTCGGCGCGATCATTGAATCGTGCAGCGACTGGCAAGTGATCGAGGAGTTTGCCGGGCGGCGGGAGTGCGTTGTTCAGCATCAGGGCAAGGGGCCCCGCTTCCGCTTGCTGCACCTCGACGAGCTGACCGCCGAGTTGCGTCGTGAGCCACCGAGTCTGACCCGCGAGATCCACCTGCAGGGGCGCGGCGGTTTCCATTCCTATACGCTTGAATGGCCGCAGGAGGATGGTCGTACCCGGTTTGTCGCCTTGCGCGCGGCTACCCTGGAGCGTGCCCGATCAGAGGCCGAGCATTGGCTGGCGACCACGCATCCGGAGATGTACGGACAAGTCCGCTTCGAGGTCCGTGAAGACTGAGCAAGCGGGCACCGGCATGCTGAGCCGCTGTTGATCGCCTAAATGGGCTTGCCTCCCCCGACCGCCGACGCCCTCTCCTGCAGCTCGGCGCTCTGCCTCCGTCTCGCCGCCGAAATTGGCGCCGCCGGCGGCTGGGTCGGCTTTGACCGCTTCATGGATCTCGCGCTGTACACCCCGGGACTCGGCTACTACGCTGGCGGCAGCCACAAGTTTGGCGCTGCCGGCGATTTCGTCACCGCGCCGGAACTCGGCCCGGCCTTCGCCCAGACACTCGCCGCGCAGGCCGCGCAGCTGCTCGCGTTGAGCGCGCCGCGGATGGTCGAGGTCGGTGCCGGCAGCGGGCAACTGGCAGGCGACCTGCTGCGCGAGCTCGAACTGCGCGGGCAGCTCCCCGATAGCTATGGCATCCTCGAACTGTCCGGCGAGCTGCAAGCGCGCCAGCGCCAGACCATTGCTGCCAGGGTTCCCCACCTGCTGGCACGCGTACACTGGCTGGAACGGCTGCCGGAGTACTTCGACGGGCTGGTGCTGGCCAACGAGGTCCTCGATGCGATGCCGGTGCACCTGGTGGTGTGGACGACGACGGGCGCCGCCGAGCGCGGCGTGTCCACGGTTGACGGGCAGTTCGTCTGGGTCGATCGCCCGGCCAGCGGCCGGCTGCTCGAACGAGCGCAGGCGCTGGCCGCCGAATACGCGCTGCCGGCTGGCTATCTGAGTGAAATCTCGCTGACCGTAGGCGCCTGGGTTGCCGAGTGGGCAGCGATTCTCGGGCGCGGCGCCTTGCTGCTGATTGACTACGGCTTTCCGCGCCGCGAGTACTACCATTGGCAGCGCGCTACCGGTACGCTGATGTGCCACTATCGCCAGCACGCACACGTTGAGCCTTTCTACCTGCCGGGTCTGCAGGACATCACTGCGCACGTCGACTTCACCGCCGTCGTCGAAAGTGGCTGCGCGGCGGGGCTGGAGTTGCTCGGCTACAGTACGCAGTCGAACTTCCTCTTCAATTGCGGGTTGAGTGACGTCCTGGCGCGAACGCCGGCCACCGACGCGTCACGCTACTTACCCCTCGCCAGCTCGGTGAACAAGCTGGTCTCGCCAGCAGAAATGGGCGAGCTCTTCAAAGTCATCGCTCTCGGCAAAGGGATCACCGAGCCCCTGCTGGGTTTTGCCCGCGGCGACCGCAGCGCGACGCTCTGAACCGCTACAGCCAACTGCAAATCAACGAGTTCCTCCGGAAGAAGGTTTCAATCGTTAGCCCCCATTTAACGTGCGCTGTGCTAACCCACCTTTAACAACTCTTTGTCATATTTCGGCCTTTTCCGGGATGCGGCGATCGTAAGCCATTGTTTTTAAATA
>DPSD01000259.1 GCA_003538495.1 Accumulibacter sp. | reverse complement strand
ATGGTCAACGGCCTCCAACCCCTCCTGCGTGGCGAGCAGAAAACCCGGCAGCGTCTGGAAGATGTTGAACAGCCATAACCAGCGCCGCCAAACCAGATGCCGCTCCGGTTCATCGTGCAGAGGCGCATCGTCGAAGAGGACGAACCCCGGGCTCACCGGAATGGCAACCGACAAATTCGCCAGTTCACCTGGCCACAAATAGCGCAGCCTCAAGGAAGGATCATTCACATTGCCACAGGGAACGCTCCGGGCGGGGTGCTCACAAGCCAGGTGATCCAGCCCGTTCCAGAAGCTCAGCAACTGCTTTCGCGCCTCTTCGAGAAGAGCGCTTTGCGGGTGAGGGATCATGCGGAAAGCGGTGGCGCCCGCATGCCGGGCCAATCTGCCGGCGTGTTGATCGCCTCCCTCTCCGGGTGGTTTGCCCAGCCACTGCAGCAGGACGGCCACGGCGTGCCGCGTCCAGAGCTGGTCGTCGAGCAGCGAACCAAGCGCTGGCGGGAGTGCCCCGATCTCGTTGCAGCACATTGGCTCCAGGCAGTCCGCCAGGCTGGTCTCGAGCGTGCCGTCCATCGCCGCCTGGACATCCTCCCAGGTCAGCGACCAGACCCAGAATCTGCCGCTCGCCACCAGGGCGCTGCGCTTGTGGGCATCCTCGCGGGTCGAGGCCTGATGGTGGGCCCAGCCGTCGCAAAAAATGGCGATCGGCCGCCGCGGCGATTTGCTCTGCGTCGGCCAGAGCACGAAGTCCGGCCGACACGCCGCCTTGATCCCCTCGTTGGCACCCAGATCGACCTGCGGCTCGACCCAATAGCGCTGCTCGCCGACCTCGAGCAAATAGCCGGACTTGCCCTGGACAATATCCTGCACCAGCTTCACGAACGGCAGCCCGCCCACTCCGCTCAGGCGGCGCAGGCTCTCGATGAAGCGCGCCTCGAGTTCCGAGTCAAAGTTGGGATTGATGTAGATGTCGGCAACCGAGGCAACGCGCTCCAGCTGTCCGAGGTTTTCGACCAGCTGCTCCAACAGCAATCGCGCCCGATCGCGCGAGACCAGCGCCATCGCACGCCCCAGGCGGTACTGATACACGCATCGGTAGCAGCCATCCTTCTCGGGATCCGCGTTGCAGGAACAGGCGCACAGGTGAGCCAGCGCCAGGCGCAGCAACTCGACCAGCGCTTGCGCTTCATTGGCGAGTAATTCGTGCAGGTAGCCCGTGCCGCCCGGCACCGAGTCGTAAAGCAGTACGTACTGCCGATTCGCCGCGCCGTCCTGACCCTTCTCCTCCTGCGTCAGCATCCGCAGGTGATCGACCTTGCCGCCGAATCGCTTCCTGAGACCAATGCGTATGGCGGCCATGAAGGACTGAACCGACGCTTCATCGACCCCCGAACGGGTGTAGGGCACGAGAATCCGCAAGGCTTCCGACGAGAACTCGCGGTATAGGTAGAGGCAGTCGATGATGTTTTCCGGATCATCGCTACCCCGCTTCTCGCAGTCAAAGGCGTGGAACTGGACAAGCTCGCGTTCGCGAACATTGCGCGGCGCCCGCTGGATCTGCCCACAATGCCTGCAGAGCTTGAATCCCGGACGTGGCCTCTGCTGTCCGGCGACGGCGTAAGACTCACCGGGCTTGGTGGGCTCGCCAAAATTCACGTCCCGGAAGACCACCCGCTCGATGAATTCGAAACCAAAAGGCAGGTCCGGCGCTGCCAGGCGATACGCTTCCCTGATGTCCTTGATCTCGAAATCCGCCAGCATCTGGCGCACATAGAATTTCGGCTCGCGATCTTCAGCGCTATCGTCGATCCGCACTTCCGCATCGTTGCTGTTGGCAATCGCCTGCCTGAAACGAAGCAGCTGGCGTTGCTGAGAGATATTGGCCCACATCGGGTCACCGCAGCGCGGACACGAGGCGTGGCTGTCGGCATGGATCTCCAGATTTTCCATGTGCTGGCAGGTCGGGCACATGCGCCACGTTTCGAGCGACGACAGACCGACGTTGATCTGGTCAATCTCGACCCGGCGCTGGTTGGCATAGAAGACGTTCTCCGGCGCAAATTCGGAGAGTGCCGACTGTGCCGGTCGTTCATAGCGTTCAGCAGGCAATGAGAGGTACGTCGTCGAGCCTTGCGGATCGTCGCTGCCCTTTTTTCGCCAAAGCAGCGACTTCAACTCGACCCCGGCTTCGGGGAAGGCGTAATTCGGGATCATCCCCGCATCGGTGAGGGTGTTCAGCAGCTCACGCTGATTGATCTCCTTGACCAGTTCCAGTGCTTTCTGCCGCTCGCGTTCGAGATGGTCAATCTCATCGCGGCTGGCCTCATCCTGCGGGCGCGCCTTGAGGGCCTTGATCTGCTTCCTGATCGCCACCCCGCGATCACGGTGCGTCTTACGTTCTCTGGCCAGCTCCTCGAGCAGTTTGCTCAGGCGCAGGCGGAGGGCATCGTCTTCGTCGTTGCCCTGCAGGAAGCCGCGCAGGCGGCCGGCGACCCGATCATCGAGGTCTGCCCCCAACAGCGCCATGAAACCGCTCAGCAAGCGCTCTTCGTGGGCGAGGATGTACTCCAGAAAGGTGTACGGAAAACGCGTCTGATCCAGGCTGTCGCGCGCATTGAGCGCATCCTGGGTCTTGTCTGGCAGCGCCGTATCGGGAATGCCGGAGCCGACCCAGTCATCGAGACAAAAAGCGAACATCTGCCGGCGCAGCACTTCGGCCGCCTTCAGGAAGATACCCGGCGGAACCACCTCGCCCTGCAGCATCTCGTCGGTGTCGGCAAAGAAATACAGGTCGTGCGGGCTCGCGCCATCGGCCAGCGTGGCCGTGAAGGCATTGCCATCGTGTCGCCCGGCGCGTCCGATGCGCTGCAGGTAGCTGGCCTGGTTCGGCGGGACGGAACAGAGCAAGACGGAGGACAGATCGCCGATATCGACCCCCATCTCGAGCGTGGGCGTGGCCGACAACAGGTTCTCGTACCAGGGGCGCGGATCCTTGGCCTTGAAACGAAGTTCCAGAGCCTCGCGTTGATCCCTTTGCAGCAGACCGGTGTGTTCCGCAGAAAACACCCGCCGCAGGTCACCGCGGCTGAAGCGTCTGGCCATCCAGCCGCC
>DPSD01000370.1 GCA_003538495.1 Accumulibacter sp. | reverse complement strand
CTTGAAGTCCGTGATCTTCAACCGATTGGAAAAACGCAGTTCTTTTAGGACATCAAGGACTTAAAGGCTACCCCCTACCTCGCTCCCATTGAGACATACAATGAGCGCTGGCATACCCAAAGTTGCCGTGCCGTCAACCGTTCACTGCGACCACCTCATCAGAGCAGAACACGGAGCCCAATCAGACCTTGCTAACTCCTTAATCGAAAACGACGAAGTCTTCAACTTCCTTGGCTCGGTCTCCAACAAATACGGCATCGGATTCTGGAAACCCGGCGCGGGCATCATCCACCAAGTAGTTCTCGAAAACTACGCATTCCCCGGCGGCATGATGATAGGCACCGACTCACACACACCCAATGCCGGCGGTCTCGGTATGATTGCCATCGGTGTCGGCGGCGCAGACGCAGTGGATGTCATGGCAGGATTGCCATGGGAACTCAAAATGCCTAAACTCATCGGCGTAAAACTCACCGGAAAAATGAATGGTTGGACATCAGCAAAAGACGTCATACTCAAACTCGCAGGCATACTCACCGTCAAAGGCGGCACCGGTGCCATCGTCGAATACTTCGGCGAAGGATGCGCATCATTCAGCGCAACAGGCAAAGGTACAATATGCAACATGGGTGCCGAAATCGGAGCCACAACATCCATCTTCCCCTTCGACGAATCCATGGCACGCTACCTCGAATCAACAGACCGCGCCGACGTCGCTGACCTTGCTCGCCAAGTAGCAGAACACCTCCGCGCAGACGACGAAGTCATCGCCAACCCCGAAGAATACTATGACCAAGTAATCCATATAGACCTCACTTCGCTCGAACCGCATATCAACGGTCCATTCACACCCGACCGTGCAATGCCAATCAGCGAATTTGTCCAAGCAGTAAAACAAAACAACTGGCCCGCAGAGCTTCGCGTCGGACTCATCGGTTCATGCACCAACTCAAGTTACGAAGACATGAGCCGCGTAGCCGAAATAGCAGACTATGCAGCCCAACAAGGACTCAAAACAAAAAGCGAATTCACCATCACACCCGGCTCAGAGCAAGTACGAGCCACCATAGAACGTGACGGCATACTCGCAAAACTCGAATCCGTCGGCGGCACCGTCCTTGCCAATGCCTGCGGACCATGCATCGGACAATGGAAAAGACATGATGTACAAAAAGGTGACCGCAACTCCATCATCACATCATTCAACCGCAACTTCACATCACGCAATGACGGCAACCCCGAAACCCACGCCTTCGTCGCATCGCCCGAAACCGTCATAGGATTCGCGCTCACAGGCGACCTCACCGTGGACTTCACCAAACAGCCCATCAACGGCATAGCACTCAACCCACCCATCGGCACAGAACTACCCCAAGGCGGATTCGTACCCGATGCAAACGGATTCATAGCTCCTGCCGAAGACGGATCAGCAGTCCAAGTCGTCATAGCACCAGATTCCAACAGACTACAAAAACTCGAAGCATTCAAAGCACCAAACCCCGAAGAATACAACAATATGCCCGTACTCATCAAAGTAAAAGGCAAATGCACCACCGACCATATCTCCATGGCAGGACCTTGGTTACGTTTTCGCGGGCACTTAGACAATATCTCCAACAATATGCTCATCGGCGCAATCAACTACGCCAATGACACAGCCAACTCCGTCAAAAACATCTTCACCGGCGAATCAACCTGCCCGCCATGGAGCACAAGGACGTGCATGCCATGGTGTATGACATCATGAGCGACCTCCAGCGCAAGCAGTACGAAGACACCAGGGAATGCGATTTCTCGTTCGAGATCCCCAATCTGGCGCGCTTCCGGGTCAACGCCTTCGTCCAGAATCGCGGGGCCAGTGCGGTCTTCCGAACAATTCCTTCGAAGGTGCTGACGCTTGAAGAGCTCAACTGCCCGAAGATCTTCAAGGACATCTCGGAGTATCCCCGCGGCATTGTGCTGGTCACCGGCCCGACCGGCTCGGGCAAGTCGACCACCCTGGCGGCGATGGTCAATCACGTCAATGAGAACATGTACGGTCACATCCTCACCGTCGAGGATCCGATCGAATTCGTCCACCAGTCGAAAAAGAGCCTGATCAACCAGCGCGAAATCGGCACCCACACGCTGTCGTTCCAGAACGCCCTGCGCTCGGCGCTGCGCGAGGATCCGGACGTCATCCTGGTCGGCGAACTGCGTGATCTCGAAACAATACGCCTAGCGCTGACCGGCGCCGAGACCGGCCACCTGGTGTTCGCTACCCTGCACACCTCCAGCGCCGCCAAGACCATCGACCGGGTCATCGACGTGTTCCCGGCGGCCGAGAAGGAAATGGTTCGATCGATGCTTTCCGAGTCACTGCGCGCGGTGATTTCGCAAACACTGCTCAAGACCAAGGATGGTCTCGGACGCATAGCCGCTCACGAGATCATGATCGGCACCCCGGCAATCCGCAACCTGATCCGCGAGAACAAGGTTGCCCAGATGTACTCCGCGCTGCAGACAGGACAGCAGCATGGCATGCAGACGCTCGACCAGACGCTGGTGGAGCTGGTCAAGCGCAACATGGTGTCGGTCGCCGAAGCCCGCAGCAAGGCGGCCAGCAAGGACGCCTTCCCCGGCATCTAGACTCGCCCGGCGAGCAGGAGAAACAGCATGGAGCACGATCAAGCGCTAAAGTTCATGCACGAACTGCTACGCCTGATGACCCAGAGGAACGGTTCCGACCTCTTCATCACCGCCCATTTTCCGCCGGCGATCAAGATCGACGGGAAAGTCATGCCGGTATCGAACCAGCCGCTGTTGCCGCAGCACTCGGCCGAGTTGGCGCGCTCGATCATGAACGACCGGCAAGCCACCGAGTTCGAGGAAAAAAAGGAGTGCAACTTCGCCATCTCGCCTTCCGGGATTGGCCGCTTTCGCGTCAATGCAATGGTGCAGCAGGGTCGTGTCGCGGTGGTCTGCCGGACGATCAACCTGCTGGTGCCCACGCTCGACGATCTGGCCTTGCCGCCGGTCCTCAAGGACATCGCCCTGACCAGCCGCGGTCTGGTCATTTTCGTTGGCGGCACCGGTACCGGCAAGACCACCTCGCTGGCCGCGCTGGTCGATCACCGCAACCGTAACAGTCACGGCCACATCATCACCATCGAGGACCCGATCGAATTCGTTCATGAACACAAGAAGTGCATCATCACCCAACGCGAAATCGGCGTCGACACGGACTCCTGGGAAGTGGCGCTGAAGAACACCCTGCGGCAGGCGCCGAACGTGATCATGATGGGCGAAATCCGTGACCGGGCGACCATGGATTACGCCGTCGCCTTTGCCGAAACCGGGCATCTGTGCCTGGCCACCCTGCATGCCAACAGCAGCAACCAGGCGATCGACCGAATCATCAACTTCTTCCCCGAGGAACGCCGCCACCAGTTGCTGATGGACCTCTCGCTGAACCTGCGGGCGCTGGTCTCGCAGCGCCTGCTGCCCAAGAAGGACGGTAAGGGACGAGTGCCGGCGATCGAGGTACTGCTCAATTCGCCGCTGATCTCGGACCTCATCTTCAAGGGCCAGGTGCAGGAAATCAAGGATGTGATGAAGCGCTCTCGCGAACTCGGAATGCAGACTTTCGACCAGGCTCTGTTCGATCTCTACGAAGCGGGTCAGATCACCTACCCGGACGCACTGCGCAATGCCGACTCGCTCAACGACCTGAGGCTGCAGATCAAGCTGCACGGCAAGGAGTCGCACGACAGGGACCTCAGCGCCGGCATCGGCCACCTGGGCATCGTCTAGCGGGCGACCGAGCCTCCAGCCGCCAAGCTGCGCCGGCCGTGACGGTGACGGCGCGCAACTACGAAGGGTCGGCCGCAGGCTTGCCGCGGTTGCTGCCGGCGACCATTCTGAATTCGTAGAGACGGCAATCAAGAGCGCCGTTGAACAGAGGTGTCTTCTTGCTCGGGGTCAGGCGGACCAGTTTCGGCAGGCGACTGTCGGCGCTGATCAGAAAGCAGTTCCAGCCAGCAAAGCGGCGCTTCAGGGCATGTCCCAGCAAGGGATAGAAAGCCGCCAGCTCGTCATCGCTGGACACGCGCTCGCCGTAAGGCGGATTGCTGACCAGCACGCCATGCGCAGCCGGCGCGTCGATCTCGAGCAAATCGCCGGAGCCCAGCTTGACGGCCGGCAGCAGCCCAGCGCGATCGAGGTTGGCCAGCGCGGCGCGAACCGCTACCGGCGAAATGTCGCTGCCGAAGATCGCTGCGTTCTGAACCGGCTTCTCGGCCGCTTGCGCGGTGTCGAGCAGGCCCTTCCAGGCCAGCGGATCGAAATTGCGCAGGCCTTGAAAGGCGAACTCACGCCTGCTACCCGGGGCACGGCCGAGCGCGATCTGCGCCGCCTCAAGCAGAAAAGTGCCGCTACCGCACATCGGGTCCAGCAGCGCCGTGCCAGGCTGCCAGCCGCTGAGGCGCAGGATGCCGGCCGCCAGGTTTTCCCGCAGGGGCGCTTCAACGGTTTTCTGGCGAAAACCGCGCTGATAGAGTGGCGCCCCGGAGGTATCAAGGTACAGCGTGCACTCGTCGCTGCTGATGAAGCCCTGAATGCGTACGTCCGGCTGCCGCGTATCGACGCTTGGCCGCCGCCCGAAATCGCGGCGGAAGCGATCACAGATGGCGTCCTTGATGCGCAGGGTGACGAAATCGATACTCTTCAGCGGACTTTTCACCGCGTTGACGTCGACCCGAATGGTCTGCTCCGGAACGAACCACTTAGGCCAGGACGTCTCAAACGCCAGCCGATAGATGTCTTCCTCCTTGACATAAGGGGCGTGCGCCACCCGGCACAAGATGCGCGTGGCGATCCGCGAGTGGAGGTTGGCGCGGTAACAAGCCGGCCACTCGGCGACGAAATGCACGCCACCCGAGGTCTGCCTCAGATCACCAGCACCAGCCGCCGCCAGATCTTCAAGCAGCAAGGTTTCGAGGCCGCGCGGACAACTTGCAAAGAACATTTCCACCTTTGTCTCCCGATGGGCGTGGACTAGAACGGCTTGACGACGACCAGGTAAGTCACGGCCAGCAGGAGCACTACCGGCAGTTCATTGAACCAGCGAAACCAGACGTGACCGCGCGTCTGTCGACCGGCCTGGAAGTCGCGCAGCAACCGCCCGCAGTACGCGTGATAGGCGACCAGCCCGACCACCAGCGCGGTCTTGGCGTGCAGCCAGCCACCCGAGAACCCGTAGCCCAGCCACAGCCATAGCCCGAGGGCGACCGCCAGAAAGCCGATCGGCGTCATGAATCGATAGAGCTTGCCGGCCATCAACAGCAGCCGATCTCTCTCGGCAGCGCTGGCGGACTCGACCATCGCCAGATTGACGAAAATGCGTGGCAGGTAGAAAAGGCCGGCAAACCAGCTGACCACCATCCACAGATGCAGAACCTTGACTACGAGCACGAACTCTTCCTTTCGCTCACTGCCGCCGCCACGCCATCCTCGACCCGTGGAAAGCGCAACCTGGCCCGGAGTTCCTTCTTGATGCGCTGGTTATCCAATCGGCGCGATTCACTCATGAACGACAACTGCAACGGCGACAGTTGCCTTTGTGCCTCAACGCGCGACAAGCGGGGCACTCGCGGCAGGCCAAAACGATCGGCGACCAGGTCGAAGTAGGTGCCCATGGTGATCTCCGAATCGTCTGTCGCGTTGTAGCTGCGGTTGCTGCGCCCGTAGCGGAGCGCCGCGCAGGTGATCATCGCCAGGTCTTCTGCGTGCACATGATTGGTGTACACGTCGTCCGCATCGCGCAGCGCGGCGGTGCCCTGCCGCACGCGCTCCAGCGGCAAGCGATCGGCCGCGTAGATGCCTGGTGCGCGCAGAATGCTGACCACCACACCGCGGCGTCCGAAGGCCCGCAACTGGCGCTCGGCGTCAACCCGGCGGTGGGCGCGAGCGGTGGCCGGGCGAACAGCGCGGGTCTCGTCGATCCGCTCGCCGGCGCAGTCCCCATAGACGCCGCTGGTGCTTATATACACGATTCGCTGTGGTAGACTCAAACCGCGACCCAGCGCGGCGAGCAGCGATCGGGTCCGGGTATCGTGCCAGTCGTTGGCGCAACCTGTCCGCGTGGCGGCTGGCGGCGCCAGATGGACGACGATCTCGGCCAGACCGGCGATCCGCTGCAGGCTGCGTGCCTGGTCCAGATCAGCAAGGACCGGACTGGCGCCCCGGTTGCGCCAGAAAGCGAGTTGCTCCGGGTCGCGTACCAGTGCGAAGACGCGATAGTGGCCGAGGAGGTGTGGCAGCAAACGGCGGGCAATATCTCCACAGCCGACGATCAATAGTTTTTGCACTGTGCAATTTTACCGGATTAGGACATCAGCGGAGAGTCCATGGGTTTTCAGGTCAGTGTTCAGCCGAGCCGGCACACTTTTCACGCCGAACCGGAAGAGACCATTCTCGAAGCAGCGCTGCGTCAGGGATTGAGTCTGCCATACGGCTGCCGGGATGGGGTTTGTGGCAGCTGTCGGGGCAAGGTCCTGAGCGGCGAGCTGGCGCACGGCAAAGCCCAGCTCGAAGTGCTCAGTGAGGCCGACCGCCAGGCCGGCTTTGCCCTCTTTTGCTGCGCCATGGCGAGAAGCGACCTGTGCCTGGAGAGCCGGGAAGTCCGCTCGATCGAGGATATTCCGATCAGAACCTTGCCAGCGCGCGTGCACAAGCTCACGCGCGCCGCTCCGGACGTGATCATCATTGACCTCAAACTGCCCGCCAACGAGCGCCTGCAGTTTCTCGCTGGGCAGTACGTGGATATCCTGCTCACTCAAGGCAAGCGCCGGGCATTTTCGATTGCCAATGCGCCGCATGAAGATGCCTTGCTGCAATTGCATGTCCGACACACGCCCGGCGGGCAGTTCACCGGCCACGTTTTCAAGACCATGAAGGAACGCGACATCCTGCGCCTGCGCGGCCCGCAGGGCAGCTTCTTTCTACGTTCGGAGTCGGTAAAGCCGATGCTGCTGGTCGCTGGTGGCACTGGCTTCGCACCGGTCAAGGCGATGGTCCAACAGGCGATCAGAGAAGAAAGCACGCGGCCGATGTATGTCTATTGGGGTGGACGTACGCGTGCTGACCTCTACCTGCTGCAATTGGCCGAGACCTGGCCCACCGAGCATGGCCAGCTCCGATTCGTTCCCGTGCTCTCGGAGCCGCGTGGCGACCGGGACTGGCGAGGCAGAACCGGCCTCGTTCACCAGGCCGCGATGGCTGACCACCCGGACCTGACGGGATTTCAGGCCTACGTCTGCGGTTCTCCGGCAATGGTCGCCGCCGCCAGGCGGGACTTCCTGCTACGCTGCCGCTTGCCGGCCGAGGAATTCTTCGCCGACTCTTTCGACTTCGCGGCCGACACCCTAGCGGCAATCGACACGCTCACACCTTCGGACGCAACCGTCAGCCACCATGAATAGAATCGTCATGTCCCGCCAGCCTCTGCTCAATCGCCAAAGCAGGGTCATCGCCAGTCGCCTGACGCTCCATCTGCAACAGGGCGCGAGCATGCACGATGCGGCCAATACGCTCAGTGCGCTGGACGACATCTGGCCGCGCAGTCAAAAGCCGATCTTCATCAGTTGCGGCCGCGCTGCCTGCGACGCAGGCCTGCTCGACTGGTCGGCGCCCGAGAACGCCGCGATCGAGTTGGCAGCGGCGACGCTGCTCGGTCCGAATGGCCCTGACCTGATCGGTGCCTTGCAGACCTGGCAGCCGACCGTGTGCCTCGTTTTTGATCCCAAGGCAGCGCAGGCGTTGGCGGTCGACGTGCCGTTCCGCTTCATCGGCTTTGATGCCAGGCACTTCACCGTCGGGCAACTCAAGCTGCTGGCAACGCGAACCAAGTCCTACGGGATGGGAATCGCCTTCAACATCGAGACCGCCGAGGATTTCCGCGCGTGTGTCGACACGGGAATCACTGCCGCCGCGGGGTGGTTTTTCACGAAGCCGAGCAAAGTCCCGGCGAAAACGCTCAATCCGGCCCAAACCAACATCGTACGGGTGCTCAACCTGGTACGCAAGAATGCCGACGTGCAGGACATAGAGGCCGCCCTGAAGCACGACGTCGCGATGTCGTACAAGCTCCTGCGCTACATCAATTCCGCCGGTTTTGGCCTTTCCTGCGAGATCCAGTCCTTTCGCCATGCGGTAAGCATGCTCGGCTACGACAAGCTCAATCGCTGGCTGTCACTGCTGCTGGCTACTGCCAGCAAGGATCCGATGGCGCCGGCACTGATCTACACGGCACTGCTGCGAGCGCGACTGATGGAGTTGCTGGCAGTCGGCCTGGTCGACAAGTCGGAGTACGACAACCTGTTCATCACCGGCGCGTTCTCCTTGCTCGATACACTGCTGGGGGTCGGCATGGAGCAGGCACTCGACGCGATGCGCTTGCCCGACCCGATTTGCGACGCCCTGCTTGGCAATGGCGGCCGCTATCAGCCCTTCCTCGAACTGGCGCTGTCCAGCGAGGGGGATGCGGGAGAGGTCATCGCCGAGCAGGCGAGCATGCTCGGGTTGACCGCCGATCAGTTCAACCGGGCGCAGCTGCAGGCTCTGTCCTTCGCCGAGGCGATGGAGCTGTAGCTGTAGCTGTGAGGCGGAAGCTGCGCCTACTCGCCGAGATAGGCGGCGCGCACCTTGGGATCGGCAAGCAGCTTTTTCGACTCGTCGGTCACCGTGATTTCGCCGCTTTCCATGACATAGCCGCGCTGACTGACCTCTAGTGCCAGTTTGGCGTTCTGCTCGACGAGCAGAATGGTCATCCCCTCGCTGGCCACGGTACGAATCACCTCGAAGATCTTCTGGACCATGATCGGCGCGAGACCCATCGACGGCTCATCGAGCAGCATCATCCTTGGCTTGCTCATCAACGCACGGCCGATCGCCAGCATCTGCTGCTCGCCGCCTGAGAGGGTGCCCGCCATTTGCTGCGCGCGCTCCTTGAGGCGAGGGAAATGGCCCAGCACATGCTCCAGATCGTGATTGACCGCGGCGTTGTCATTGCGGGCGTAGGCACCCATGCGCAGGTTTTCGAGGCAACTCATGCGCGGGAAGACGCCGCGGCCTTCCGGAACCAGCGCAATCCCTTCGCCAACCAGTCGATGCGCTGGCAAGGACAGCAGCTCATTGCCGCGATAGCGGACGCTGCCGCCCGCTGGCTCGAGCAAGCGCGCCAGCGCGCGCAGGGTGCTGCTCTTGCCAGCGCCGTTGGCGCCGATCAAAGCGACCATCTCACCCTCGTTGACATGAAAGGTGATCCCGCGAACGGCCTGGATACCCCCGTAGGAAACGCGCAAACCGGTAACTTCGAGCATGACTTGTCCGTTCTCTTCAGGCGACCGAGCCGCCGAGGTAAGCCTCGATGACCCGCGCATCCTTCTGGACCACCGACGGCACGTCCTCGCAGATCTTCTCGCCGTAGTCGAGCACCGCTACCCGTCCGCACAGACCCATCACCAGCTTGACATCGTGCTCGATCAGCAACACCGTCACACCATCCCGACAGATCCCCTCGACCAGCAAGCGCAATGCTTCGGTCTCGGTGCCATTCATGCCGGCGGCCGGCTCGTCGAGCGCCAGCAGCTTCGGTTCCGTAGCCAGCGCACGGGCAATCTCGAGGCGGCGCTGATCACCGTACGACAAATGCTTGGCATAGTCATGCGCCCGATCCTGAATGCCGACGTAATGCAGCAACTCGTCGGCTCGGCGCGTAATCGCCGCTTCCTCAGCCAGGGTCGCCCGGTTGCGGGTAATGGCGCCAACGACATTTGCATGGGTGCGCAAGTGCCGGCCGACCATCACATTCTCGATTGCGGTCATGTTGCCGAACAGACGAATGTTCTGGAAGGTCCGTGCGATTCCGACCTCAGCCGCCTTGTGCGGGGCGTCGGCGGCCAGTTTGACGCCGTCGAAGATGAAATGCCCGCTCTCGTTCTTGTACAGGCCGGTGAGACAGTTGAAGAAGGTTGTCTTGCCCGCACCGTTCGGCCCGATCAGGCCGTAGATCTCACCCCGGCGAATGGTCAAGGAGACGTCGTGCAAGGCCTTGACACCGCCGAAATGCTTGGCAACCTCGTGCGCTTCGAGGAGAATCTGCTGTTGTTCGCTCATCGTCAGTTCGCACTCTCGGCGAGTTCGCGGCGACGTTGCGACGACGGCCACAAGCCCGCCGGCCGGAAACGCATCACCAGCACCAGCGCCAGCCCGAAAATCAGCATCCGCAGGCTCTCCGGATCGACAATGCTGCGCCCGAAGATCGCGTCTTGCAGCGGCTCGATGCCATAGCGCAAGGCCTCGGGAAGAGCGGTCAGCAGGACGGCACCGAGAATGACCCCGGGAATATGTCCCATGCCACCGAGAACGACCATCGCCAGAATGGTGATCGATTCCATCAGCGAGAAACTCTCGGGGCTGACGAAACCCTGCATCGCGGAAAAGACGCCGCCGGCGATACCACCGAAGGAAGCTCCCATGGCAAAGGCCAGCAGCTTGATGTTCCGGGTATTGATCCCGCAGGCCTTGGCGGCAACCTCGTCCTCGCGGATCGCCTGCCAGGCACGGCCGATCCGCGAATCCTGCAAGCGTACATTGACAAAAATCACCAGGATCGCCAGCGCTACCAGGAAGAAGTAGTACTTCTGCGGCCCACTGACTTGCACGCCGAGGATCGTGCTGGTCTCGGCGAACGAAAAACCGCCAATCCTGATCGGGTCGATGAGGGTAATCCCCTGCGCGCCGTTGGTGACATTGATCGGTGCGTTCAGGTTGTTCAGGAAGATGCGGATGATCTCGCCAAACCCCAGCGTAACGATCGCCAGATAGTCGCCACGCAACTTGAGTGTCGGGGCTCCGAGCAGCATCCCGAAGATGCACGCGATGGCAGCGCCGAGTGGCAAGATCACCCAGAAGGGAAGGTGCAGACCGAAGTGCGGCGAGGCCAGCAAGGCATAGACATAGGCTCCAACCGCGTAAAAGGCGACGTAACCCAGGTCGAGCAATCCCGCATAGCCGACGACGATATTCAGGCCAAGCGCCAGGAAGATGTACAGGATCGCGAAGTTCGCAATACGCACCCAGGCCTGGCCACCGAGGGCGGCAACAAACGGGACCGCCAGCAGGACCGCGGCAATCAACAGCACGCCGAGCCAATGCCGCTGCCACGGAACGGATTTTCTGACCTGGTCGTTCATGCGCGATCTCCCTCACGCTCGCCAAACAGACCCGAAGGACGGAACATCAGAACGACGATCAGAACAATGAACGCGAAGATGTCCTGGTAGTGGCTGCCCAG
>DPSD01000220.1 GCA_003538495.1 Accumulibacter sp. | reverse complement strand
CGTGATCGGCGACGTCCGCCTGGCCAGAAATGCCTCGATCTGGTGGAACGCGACGGCGCGCGGCGACAACGACCCGATCACGATCGGCGAGAACAGCAACATCCAGGACCATTCCGTCCTGCACACCGACGAAGGCGTACCGCTGACGATCGGCCGCAATGTCACCGTCGGTCACCTGGTGATGCTGCACGGCTGCACCATCGGCGACGGATCGCTGATCGGCATCGGCTCGGTGCTGCTCAACCGCGCGGTGATCGGCCAGGGCTGCATCGTCGGCGCCAACACGCTGATCCCCGAAGGCAAGATCGTTCCGGACCATTCGCTGATCGTGGGTTCCCCTGGCAAAGTGGTGCGCCAGCTCAGCGAGGAAGAGGTCGCGCGCCTGCAGCACAGTGCCGACCACTATGTCGCCAACTGGCAGCGCTATCTGCGCGAACTCCAGGCGCTGTAGTCTTCACTTGTAGTCTTCATTTCCCCGCAGGGGAGAAGGAAAAGGCCGTCGAATGACGGCCTTTTCCCATGCAGCTGTGGATAAGTCGAAACCGCTGTTCGCTATCCCGAAAACGCACGGACAAGACTGTGTGCAAGCTGTGGGCCGGGCGTGGAGATCTGCCGCAAGGCGTTCTTTGCCAAGGGAAATTTTCTGCTGCCTAAATATTGGGCACGGCGGGAATGATCAAGGCCGTTTAGCCGACTGAACGGCCTTGACGCCGCTGCACGGGCGCTCATCCAATCTCGATGGTGCTCTTGGATTTCTTGTCCTTCGATCGCTTTGCGCTACACTGCGCCCATCCACCGCCGCAATCACCGACGAGCCGCCGATGCCTGCGTCCAAGCCGCGAATCCTCCTGCTGCCCGACATCGACTGGGTTCTCATCCCGGGCGGCGAGTTTGTCTATCAGCAGGGTGAGCGACGCACGCTCCCGCCGTTTCGCATCGCGCGCTATCCGGTGACCAACGTGCAGTACCAGACATTCATCGATGCTGGTGGTTACGACGACGATCGCTGGTGGAGCGGCCTCGAGCGACCCGAGCCTGCAGCGTCGCGCTGGCCACAAGCCAACCGACCGCGCACCAACGTCAATGCGTACGAAGCGGTCGCGTTCACCCGCTGGCTCAGCGCGCAGTTTCGCTACGCAGTGCGCCTGCCACACGAAGAGGAATGGGAGCGTGCAGCGCGCGGCAGCGATGGCCGCGAATATCCGTGGGGAAACAGCTACGAGAGCGGGCGCGCGAACATCGACGAACGGGGCGACAACATGGGTTTCCGGTTGGTGTCGTCTGCCCACATTGCCGCTTCCGCCACGGTCGCCAGGGATCGCCGACCACGGTTTGCGATACGCGAGGGTGGGGCGAAAATGGCGCGGGAGCATCCCGTCCGCACGCGCTTCGCGTCGGGCGCATAGCAAAACCGGGAGCACCGCCAGGGGCTTACCCTGGGGTGCTCCGTCTCTCGGACTCCTGCCGCACCCAGCCACCGAGCAGCCGGCCAAGCTCGGCAACCAGACGCCCAACATGCTCGTACTGCCCGTCGTTCAGCCAATGCCAATGGTGCGCCAGCCGCAAGTAGAGACGCAACTGGTCGAGGCGCGCGTCGGCTTCCTGCAAGCGCTGCCGGCGGGTGGTTCCAGTCGCCTTGCGCGCACGAAACAGCAGTTCCTGGAAATCCAGCGCACTATCCACCAGGCGCTGCACTACCGTGTGACGATGCGCCCTGGGAAAGGTTTCGCTCTTCGGCACCAGCCAGGCGAGCAGATCGAAGCAGCGCGTAAGGATGACAAGTTTGTCTTGCTCTTCATCGTTTCGTTCGCGACGAGCTCGGCTGCCGCGCCTACCTGCGTTACGTCGATGACTTTGCCCTGTTCGCGGCCGACAAGCCGACATTATGGCGGTAGAAAGAGGCTGTGCGCGATCGCCTTGCCGCTCTGCGCCTCGAGTTTCATGCCGGTAGCGCGCAGGTGCAGCCGGTGGGCGCCGGAATTCCGTGGCTCGGTTTCGTCGTCTTCCCGACCCACCGCCGCGTCAAGGCACGCAAGGTCGTGCAGGCCACGCGCCGCCTGAACGGTCGCTACGCGGCGTGGCAGCGCGGCGAGATCAGCTTCGCCGACTTCGACGCCAGCGTGCAGGGCTGGATCAACCACGTGCGCTACGCCGATTCCTGGGGACTGCGAACGCACGTGCTCGAGCCCTTCGTGGTTTGAGAAAATCGCGGCCGGCAGTGAACAGCGGTCAAGTCATGGGGGCAGACGACACCAACCGGAAACCCCAGCCGTCTCTACGGTTGTCTGGGAGGAACCCGATGCGCTGCACCGCGCGCGCGTAGTCTGCGTAGAGATCCCACGAGCCACCGCGCAGCACACCCGGTACGTCGCTCGTGTTGGATGGAGACTTTCCGGAATGGTCGGAGTTGTTGAGGCACCATTCCCAGACGTTGCCCGCCAGGTCGAGCACGCCTTCCGGCGACGCGCCGTGCGGATAGATGCCAACGGCGGTCGTCTGGCCGAGGGTCCACTCGCCTGTCTTGTCCCACGTTTCGTTGATATTCGCACGGCCGCTCTCGTAGCTGTTGCCCCAAGGGTACTCGCGTCCGTCGCGGCCGCGCGCCGCGCGCTCCCATTCTTCTTCGGTCGGCAGACGGACTTCGTAGCCAAGCTGTTGGCTCAGCCAGCGGGTAAAGGCGAGCGCTTCGTACCAGTCAACATTCGTGCGCGGCCGGTTGGACTGCTGCCAGCGGGAAGGCTGCGGTTCCGGTCGCCGAAGATCGCGCCACCAGTCGCCACGTTGCCCAGCCTTAGCTTGCAAGAGACTCTTGATTTTCTCGACAAACCCCTGGCTCACGTCGCCATACGCCCCGGCATCGATGAACGCCTGGAACTGCGCGTTGGTCAGCGGGTAGCGCGCCATGTAGAACGTCGGCAAAGACCGCTTCTCCCCCTTCTGATAGAGAAATTCGCCGCCGGGAATCTCGACCCAGTCGATCTCGGGAACACCGCGCGAGTCGAGCCCGACGCCGCGCCGCGGGTCACGGATTTCCGCCAGGCGGTCGCCAATCGCCAGCCGCCGCGGCGGAATCGTCGCCGCTTCCTGGAGTTCGGCGAGCAACACAGCGGCCTCGTCAACGGCCTTGTCGCCCGCCGCGGCTTCTTCGTCGACGACGAACTCGCGCACGCCAACTCCCGGCCGCGGGTCACCGATTTCCGCCAGGCGGTCGCCAAT